>CAJYHD010000087.1 GCA_913773715.1 uncultured Sphingobium sp. | reverse complement strand
TTCGATCAAGGCGTCGCGATAATCCGCCTCCGCCTCTTCGCGCTGCGCGTCCAGACGCTCCAGACGATCGGCACGGGCCATCGCGTCAGCTGAGCTTGTCGATCTTCGCGTTCAAGGCGGCGAGTTGCGCCTTCAACACCGCGATCTCGTCATCCTTGCCGTCGTCGCTCGCGGGCGCGGCAGTGGGCGTCGCGCCGGGCATGCCGGGAACGCCGTTGCCAAACGCGCTGGCCGCCGCCTCGAACATCTGCATGTTGCGCTTGGCGATCTCCGCCAGTGGGCCGCCGCCGAACGCGCCCTTCATCGCTTCCTGAAATTGCTGCTGGTTCTTGCGAAAGGCATCCATCGACGCTTCGAGATATTGCGGAACCATCGACTGCATGGAATCGCCGTACATGGATATCAACTGGCGCAGGAAATTGACCGGCAGCATGTTCTTACCACGCTGCTCTTCCTCCATGATGATCTGCGTCAGGACATTATGCGTGATGTCCTCACCCGATTTGGCATCGACGACCGTAAACTCGCGCCCCTCGCGCGTCATCTGAGACAGCAGATCAAGCGTGATATAGCTGGAAGTTTCGGTATTATAGAGCCGCCGGTTCGCATATTTCTTGATGACGACCGGTTCGGACTCATTCGTCGCCTTAGATTTGGACATGCATTCCTCTCCCAGACCTGCCGATTCCGCAATAGCACAAGGCCATACCGCGCCGCAACATGGGCCACGGCCATTACCGCTGTTTCTCAATATTTTGTGGCGCGAAACTGAGGGTGATCCCGAGTTGCGCAAGCGCGCATTTCAGGGATTACGGAAATATCAGGAGGCAATTCGCCCGCCAGCAAATGCGGAAAAGATAGTTGTTTCAACAAGCGGCACTGCACGATTGCTTCGCTGTTCGCGAGGCAGTTCGACCAAAGCACCGGTCGTTTTCATGCCGTCGCTCATCAATCCGCCCCATGTGCTGGATCTGTCGGAAAACCGGTCGATGCTGCGCCACATGGTCGCAGCAGGGCATGATGCCTATCTTGTAGATTGGGGAACGCCGTCGGTCGGCGATGCCCGGATGAGCCTTGGGGATCATGTGCGCGATCGGTTGATCCCGCTGCTCGCGCACGTCCCGCGCCCTCCCATCCTGATCGGCTACTGCCTGGGCGGAACCCTGGCGATTGCGGCAGCCACGCTGCGCAACATGGCTGCGGTGGCGACCATCGCCGCACCCTGGCGCTTCTCCAATCTCGACGGTGACGACCGCCAGCGGATCGCCGCGCTCTGGCGACAGTCGAAACCACTTTGCGAGCAGCTGGGCTATGTGCCGATGGAGGTGCTACAGTCCGGCTTCTGGGCCATCGATCCTGTCCGGACCGTCCAGAAATATGCTGCTTTCGCCGATGCCGAACCGGGATCGGATGCGGAGCGCGCTTTCCTGGCCGTGGAAGACTGGGCGAACGAAGGGCCACCCCTGACGTTCGCGGGGGGGTGCGATCTGTTCGAGCGGTTTTATGCGCTGGACGATCCCGGCAAGGGACGGTGGGCCATCGGCGACGCGATCATCAGGCCCGAAACGCTCGCTTGCCCGACGCTCGCGATCGGATCGACGACAGACAGGATCGTGCCGGCGAAGGCTTCGCCGGTCATGAAGGAACATCTGGAACTCACCCTCGGGCATGTCGGCATGGTCGTAGGCGGCCGGGCACGAGACGCGGTGTGGCAGCCACTGTCGCAATGGATCACCGATCAGGGCGGCTAATCGCCCGACCGGGTTTAAACCGGTCCACGATGATGTTATGTGCGCCTGCGAAATAGACTGTCCACCAGCCAAGAGGATCCCGCCTTTGTCAGACATCGTGATTACTGCCGCCAAGCGTACGCCCGTCGGAAGCTTCCTTGGCGCCTTCGCTTCGACCCCGGCCCATGAGCTGGGACGTCAGGCAATCCTCGCTGCGCTGGCACAGGCAGGCGTAGCAGCGGAAGAAGTCGACGAGGTCATTCTCGGTCAAATCCTGACCGCTGGGCAGGGCCAGAATCCCGCACGTCAGGCTGCCGTAAACGCAGGCATTCCTGTCGAGCGGACGGCGATCGGCATCAATCAGCTCTGCGGCTCTGGCCTGCGCTCGGTCGCGCTGGCGGCCCAAGCGATCCGTGGCGGTGACGCGCGCATCATGATCGCGGGCGGCCAGGAAAGCATGTCCATGGCGCCCCATGCGCAATTCCTTCGCTCGGGTGCGAAGATGGGGCCTGTGTCGCTGATCGACACCATGATCCATGATGGCCTAACCGATGCGTTCAACGGCTATCATATGGGCGTCACGGCGGAAAATCTGGCCGAAAAATACCAGATTAGCCGGGATGCTCAGGACCAGTTTGCAGTAGCGAGCCAGAACAAGGCTGAAGCCGCGCGGGCATCTGGCCGTTTCAACGACGAGATCGTTCCGGTGACTGTCAAGGGCCGCAAGGGTGACACGATCGTGGATACCGACGAATATATCCGCGCTGGTGCGACGATCGAGGCGATGCAGTCATTGAAGCCTGCGTTCAAAAAGGACGGAACCGTCACCGCCGGCAACGCAAGCGGCATCAACGATGGCGCGGCGGCGATCGTGCTGATGACGGCTGACGAAGCTGCGAAGCGCAACGCGGCGGTTCTGGGCCGGATCGCCAGTTTCGCCACTTGCGGCGTGGACCCCTCTATCATGGGCATCGGTCCCGTTCCCGCAAGCCGCAAGGCGCTGGAAAAGGCGGGCTGGTCCGTTGCCGATCTCGACCTGATCGAAGCGAACGAAGCCTTTGCGGCGCAGGCATTGTCTGTGGGGCAGGAACTGGGCTGGGACGCGGACAAGGTGAACGTCAATGGCGGCGCGATCGCGATCGGCCATCCGGTCGGTGCATCAGGTGCACGCGTGCTGACGACACTGCTGTATGAAATGGGCAAGCGCGACGCGAAGAAGGGCCTCGTCACCTTGTGCGTCGGTGGCGGCATGGGCGTGGCCATGTGCATCGAGCGCTGATCCGCAATTGATCGCCAGTTTTGAGGGGCGCAGCGATGCGCCCCTTTTAATGTTTGCAGGATGCGTGACTTTGCGCTGTCACGACTAGCCCCTATATGGGCGGCTTCCTGCGGGGTGCCGCGGTCTGACATGGAGAAGAGATTGAGCAAGGTTCTGGTGATCGGCGCAGGTGGTGTCGGGTCCGTCGCGGTCCATAAGATGGCGATGAACCCTGATATTTTCAGCCATATCACCCTCGCCAGCCGTCGCATCGTCAGCTGCGAAAAGGTCGCCGAATCGGTGAAGGCGCGCACCGGCGTCACGATCGACGTCGCACAAGTCGATGCCGATGATGTCGATGCGACCACCGCGCTGATCGAGCAGGTCGCCCCCAAGCTGGTGGTGAACCTTGCGCTGCCCTATCAGGACCTGTCGATCATGGAAGCGTGCCTGCGCACGAAGACGCCCTATCTCGACACGGCGAACTATGAACCGCGCGACACCGCGAAGTTCGAATATAGCTGGCAGTGGAACCTGCATGATCGGTTCAAGGAAGCGGGCATCATGGCGCTGCTCGGCTCCGGGTTCGATCCCGGCGTCACCAGCGTGTTCGCGAGTTACATCAAGAAGCATCTGCTTGACCGGATCGATACGCTCGACATTCTCGACTGCAACGGCGGCGATCATGGCCAGCATTTCGCCACCAACTTCAATCCGGAGATCAACATCCGCGAAGTGACCGCGCCTTCGCGACACTGGGCGGACGGGCAGTGGGTCGAAGGCCCGGCATTGAGCCACAAGCAGGTGTTCGACTTCGACCAGGTCGGCGAGAAGAACATGTACCTCATGTATCATGAGGAGCTGGAATCGCTCGCCAAATTCTACCCGGAGATCAAGCGCATCCGTTTCTGGATGACGTTCGGCGACGCCTATCTCAAGCACTTGGAAGTGCTTCAGAATGTCGGCATGACGCGGATCGACCCCGTCATCTACAACGGGCAGGAAATCATCCCGCTCCAGTTCCTGAAGGCTGTGCTGCCCGAACCGTCGAGCCTCGGCTCCACGACGAAGGGCAAGACCAACATCGGCGACATCGCGACGGGCGAGAAGGACGGGCAGCAGAAGACAGTCTATGTCTATCAGGTCTGCGATCATGAGGACGCCTACGCCGAAACCGGCAACCAGGCGGTGAGCTACACCACCGGTGTTCCCGCGATGATCGGGGCAGCAATGATGCTGACCGGGACGTGGCAGGGCGAGGGCGTTTTCAACATCGAGCAGTTCGACCCCGATCCCTTTATGGACATGCTGAATGCGCATGGCCTGCCATGGCAGATGAAGGAACTGGACGCGCCGTTGGCTTTCTAAATCGGCACGCATCGTTACCCCGGCCTTGCGCCGGGGTCCCGCTTCTTCTTCACCGTTGTCTTAGGCAGCGGGACCCCGGATCAGGTCCGGGGTGACGGTGGAGCAATGTAGGTGGACTGATCCATGGAAACCAAGGCCGGCGATCCCGCCGCTTTCGCGCATTTCGACCTGTACCGCGTCCCCTCCCCCGCATTCGTGGTGGACGAGGCTGCAGTGCGGCGGAACCTGTCCACGCTGCGCGACATCGGCGACGCGGCGGGCATCAAGGTGCTGGGCGCGCTCAAGGCCTTTTCCATGTGGTCGCTGGGCAGCGTCGTCGCGGAATATCTCGACGGCGTGTGCGCGTCGGGCATCTACGAAGCGCGGCTCGGGCGGGAGGAATATGCGGGCAGTCGTGGGGACAAGGAGGTCGCGACCTACTGCGCCGCCTACAAGCCCGACGACCTCGCCGAAATCCTCAAGATCAGCGACCATGTTATCTTCAACAGCCCCGGCCAGATCGCGCGGA
>CAJYHD010000086.1 GCA_913773715.1 uncultured Sphingobium sp. | reverse complement strand
TTTTTCGGAAACGACGGTGCCCTTGGTCATCGATTTCGCAGGCGCGTTTACCGGCTTTCCATCGGTCGAGAATGTCATACGCCTTGATGGCAAGACTCTCCTACGTGATTTGATTCTGCCAGTGCATGGCACATAGTTTGCAGAAGCAAATTCGTCTTTTTGCACCCATGTTGGCCAGTCCATAGCGCAGATTATTCGCCGAGAACCGGACGTTCGCCCGTTCGATCCTTCGTCGGCAGGTGAACCGGTCACGGAGAAGCCTGCCGATTGAGAGTTGACTTGGAAACGGCGAGTATGTGCCATCATCCCATCATCGCCCATTACCAACAGCAATGTGAGCGGCGATGGAGCCTCCGCAACTAACGCCGCGACGTAACATCAAGTGCGGCGGCCCGTGCTAAGAGCAAGGCATAAATACGAACATAGCAACAGAGCTCCGCCTTTTTGCTCATCGAAGATCGCCATGGTAGGCGGTCGGTCGCAGCGGACCGAAGACACTTTTATGCCGTTTCTTATGACAAAGTACAGAAAGTAATAAATTCTTTAATAAAAACAGTCTCTGTTGGGGGACTCCCGCTCCGCCAGACCCCTGTTTTCAGGGGTCCGCAAAAGTCCACTGATATCGACTTTTTCTCCGTGATTACCGACGCTTAGTTCGCTGGCTTGGCCATAACGATCCATGTGCCTCCACTCCAATCGAGGTACTGATTCGTGGCATCGGCAGTCGAAAAACGTGGTACTTTTGGAGATGCCAAATGTTGAGTGATGCGAAAGTCCGCGCGGCCAAACCGCGCCCTAAGCCCTACAAGCTGACCGACGCCAACCGTCTTTTCCTTCTCGTGACACCAAGCGGTGGGAAGCTCTGGCGCTACGGCTATTCCTATGACGGTAAACAAAAGCAGCTCACCTTCGGTGCCTATCCGCAGGTGTCCTTGTCGGACGCGCGGGTGAAACGGGACGAGGCCGCCGGGATGCTCGCAGAAGGGCATGATCCGGTTATCGTCAAAAAATTGAAGATCGAGGCGACTGTCGAGGCGAGCCGGCGGACTTTTGAGCGCATCGCTCGCGAATGGTATGCGAACGCGAAATCGCAGTGGGCCAAGGTTCACGCCGCCGACATTATCCGGAGCCTGGAACGCGACGTCTTTCCCACGATCGGCGATTTGCCGATCGGGCAGCTCACGCCACCATTGATTCTTGGTGTTCTCCGGGAAATCGAGGCGCGTGGTGCGATCGAGACCGCTAAACGTGTTCGGCAACGGATTTCAGCAGTCTTTGTCTATGGCATCGCGCAGGGGATCGTCCAAACCGATCCCTCCGAGAAGCTGGGCAAGGTCTTGAAGCCCCTGCGCAAGGGGCGCCAGCCCGCGATCACGGACTTGGCTCCGCTCCGGAAAATGATTGTCACGGCGGAGGAGGATTATGCCCGGCCGATCACGCGGCTTGCCTTGCGGTTGCTGGCATTGACGGCGGTCCGCCCCAGCGAACTACGCGGCGCGCAATGGTGCGAGTTTCAAGATCTGGATGGCAAGTTGCCGCTCTGGCGCATTCCAGCCGCGCGAATGAAAGGCGACCTCGACCGCAAGGACGAGCTGCACGGCGATCATCTCGTGCCGCTCACGCCTCCGGCATTGGCTGTGCTCAGGGCGCTCTGGCCGCTGACGGGCGATGGAGACCTGCTGTTTCCGAGCAACCGGCATACCCATAAGCCAATGAGCGAGAACGCGATCGGCTACCTGCTCAATCGTGCTGGCTATCATGGCCATCATGTCCCGCACGGTTTTCGCGCCGCCTTTTCGACAATCATGAACGAGTGGGCCGAGCGTGAGGGCAAGGAACATGATCGGAAGGTGATCGACCTCATGCTCGCGCATATTCCGCCAGGCACGGGTGAAGGCGCCTATAACCGAGCAGCCTATATGCCTCGGCGGCGCGAGTTGGCCCATATTTGGGCGGCTATGCTCAGCGACGGTTTGCCTGATCCTGTGGTGCTGACCGAGCGGCCATCGAAAGAGATGGGTGAGCACAGTCGGCGCCGTCTTCCGGCACCGGTCGGTACGGATTTCAGATTTCCGTCGCGGATGAAGGCGGCTTAGCCGACTGCATGCAGGTCAGTCGGCCCGTTGCCGATAGCTTGGTCATCCGCTGGCGCTATCGGCAATAGCCGCCAACAAGTCATGCCGTTCCAAGTAGGGTTTGATCTCGTCCGGCAGTCCCTTGCCTGGGCTGACCAAGGTCACGGCGTGCAGGGCATGAGCGATGGCCCCATCAGGATCGATGTCGCTATCATCTAGCGTGGCGAGTGGATCCCGGTCGGCGTGCTTCAGGAAGTTGTACGGCTTCACGATGTAGTTCAACAGGCTCCTCCGCTCCCCCGCGGGGAGCGTCACGGTCAAGTCCGATGCCTGCGTCACCTCGCCGCTCTCGATGCCCTGCGAGACCGCTTCGATGACAGCGTCCATCACCGCATTAGTCGGCAGTTTCACCTCTTCTCCGTTGCGCCTCGCCGTCGCGATCGTGAATGCGCCGACCTTGAGCGTCTGTTCGACATAGTCGTCGCCCTTCTTCTCGATCAGGTCGCGTAAGACATTCAGGGCCGAAGCGGCAACAACGTGGATCGCGAGGGCGTCCTCACCCCGTTCTCGCATGAGGATTGCGCTCACTAGCATTCGCTCGGCGGCGCTGGCCTTATCGATGGCGGCCATATCTCATCCTCTCCAGCTCACTTTGTCCCCAGCGTGCTTTGGCCGCCCGCTAAAGGGTTAGAAACTTCTGCACCGCCTTGGTTTTGCCCGACTTCCCACCGATCTCTTCGACGAAGAAAACATGGGCCGGCGGTGTCACTAGCAAATCCTCAACTGGCAGTCTCGCGTCCAGCCAATCCATCACCTGCCTGCGCTCGATCATCGCGCCATGCCGATCCTGATAGCGAGCGACGTCGGGATTGGCCGAAACGGTGATGACCTTGAATGCCAGCGGCCAACCCGCGAGCGCGGGTTCCCAGACAGCCGCGAGATAGAAGTGGTTGCCGTCGTCGCGCGTCACCCGATAATCCTTCGATCCCACGTTCATTCGAAAATCGGAAACCGGGACAAGGCAGCGATGACTTGGGAAGGTTTTCCCTTCCGATTGCACAAACCGATACTCGATGCCGTCACTGAAACGGGGATTGGTGCCCCAATGCGCGTTCACCAACTCCTGCTTGCCAGAACCATCCGGCTTCATTCGTATGATGTGATGCGTTGTGCCATCCGCCGCATCCGAGTCGAACGGTGTAGGGTTCAGTGCCATGATGGGAACATAAATAGAACGATAGTGAGTCGCAAGCTGATGGAGCATTGACCGTTCGCGATGTGTAACGACTACCGACAAGAGGTCGAGATTGCCTCGATCATGGAGGATTTCGACGACCTCGAAATCAACATCGAGACGCCGGAGGGCGTACCGGACGATAATCCGCGGTTAGACATCAGGATGACCGACGTTGCGCCGATCGTCCGCGCTGTCGGGCGACCGCCGGGTAACTATCGTGCGGTTGGCGAGCTGTTGAACCGCCGCTGGAGTTGGCCGGGCAAACAGGGGCCGGTCTATAACTTCCGGTCGGAGGGTTTTGGAGGGAAGGCGCCCGATCTCAGCATCAACCGCTGCCTGGTTCTCTGTGATGGCTTCTATGAGTTCACCGATCCGGCTGTGCCCCGGCCCAAAGATAAGCGGCTCGACAAATGGCTGTTCACGATGGAAGGCCATCACTGGTTCTGCATGGCGGGGATCTGGCGGCACGATCCTAAGGTGGGCGAAGCGTTCACCCTCCTGACGATGGACGCCAGCGACGACATCAGGCCTTATCACCATCGCCAGATCATCCCGCTCACCCGAAACCAATGGGCCGACTGGCTCAATCCCGACGTGCCCGCCGAGGACGTGCTCAACTATCTCCCTGCCGGGACTCTATCGGTTACGCAGGTGTATCCACCGCCACCAGGCGAACCGGAACAGGCCGCATTGGCGCTGTAGCGACTAGCCGCCCTCCGGCGGTGGCCCCGGAAACAACGGCTGGAACTCGCCGAACGCGAGGTGGGCATCGATCGAGCGAAGGATTGTTTGGAAGTCCGCACCGAGTTGATCTTGGCGGCCCCGAACCCGCTCGGCATAGGATCGGTGAGTGACGACGCGCGAGCGGATCGAAGGCGATCGATGGGCAAATGCGACCTTCTCAGGGGAGTCGAGCCCCTTGCGAATGGCGATCGCCAAGATCTCGAGAACCGCAGGGTTCGTTGCAACACGCCCATTTTCCTGGAGGATGTGCTGTACCAGCGCGGTCAGCGCGCCTGCGATCATGTAGAAGCGGCGGTTCATCAGTCGCAGGACGAAATCTCGCGATCGTTTGCAGGTTCGTATCCTGTCCGGCGCGACGCCGAGCGCTGCCTCGATGGAGGCGAACGGCGCGCCGCTCAACCAAGCTCGCAAGGCAGGTTTGAGCAACGCCATTTCGGCGTCGGTGCTATCGCCGCCAGTTTTACGGCCCCGCGTGACGGCCTTGACGGTCTCAACATCACCTCCGAACAACAGCGCGTAGCTGGGTCGATCGGCGATCATGAAATCGACCAGCCACTCGCACCACTCGATAACCGAAACAGGAAGGGCATCGATCTCGGCGACAACTCGCGCGGTTAGCGCGGTGAGAGGCTCAAGTTGCATGCCGCTGAAGGCGGCGACCTTGACCGTCACCACCTCGGCGGCCTGGGCATCGGCTTCTAGCGCGCCCCTCAATGTCGCGATCTTCGCGTCGAACGCCGCTTCGGTCCCTGCCTTGCGCGCTTGGAAAGCCGCAAAGGATCGGCTCATCATCTGGATCGGGCGATCGGCATCATGCTCTTCTCCCTCGCCAGCCCTCAGGCGGCTCAGGAAGTAACGAACATCCGGGCCGGCTGCGTCGCCTGCCTGTATCCGATCGAGTAACGCCGTCAGAGGATCATCGATCATGACGCATTGATCATTGGCTGGGAGCACCTTTGCCAGCATCTCGAACGCATCAGCGGTGGGAACGCCGTTCGCTGCAAAGGCAACGGGAGGTTCGGGAATGAGCAAGACCGTCCCGTTGGCGAGGTGGCCGGCGCGACCGGCCCGGCCCGCCGCATTGAGGATTTCATGGCCCTTCAGCGGTTCACGGCCATCCTCATCATGGCGCATCGTTCCTGCCAGGATCCCGACTTCGGCAGGCAGGTTCATTCCTTGAGCAAGAGTCGGCGTGGCGACGATGATGCTCGCGCCGTCTCGCCGTCGAAACAAGGATTCCGCCATCCGGCGTTCGACGGCGATCATATCACCATTATGAGGGAGCGCGGCAGCTGTCGGAGTGATCAGCGAATGCTGCGGGCCGCCAAGTTCGGCTACGATATCGGTCCAGAGATCGTTCTCAAACTCCGTCAGTGCGCCGACAGCCGGGAGACCCCGAATCTTGCGAGCTGTGCTCGGAGCATGATCGGCCTGATTGACGAAAATAATGGTCTTCAGGCCAGCGCGCGCTGCGCTCGTGGCGAAGGACGCGCCGACTTCGTTTGCGTTGGGCGTGGCTCCGGTAACCCCATAGTTCAACCGCACATTGTCTTGGGACAAGCGCACGATCCGGCGATCAGCCGGGGCATTACGCAACCAGGCGTTATGCAGGCCGAACAGTGCGAACGGCACCAGATCGAGCGGCGGCCTGATTCCCTCCTGACCATTCCGTTCCGCGAAATTGGCGGCTCGCACCACTTGATGCGCCCAGGTAAGCTGGTTCTCAGCGTAGGTAACGACGCCGCGCGCCTGCCGGCTCGGCTTCCATGGATCTTGGAAGCCTATGCAAGGGCGGCCGGTGAGCTGGCCAAGCCACTCGGCCACGTCGGGGGCGTTTTGCAGCATGGCCGAGAGCAGGAGATAGTCGGCATTGGGGGCACGCTGCAGGGCGTGGAGCAGGCACAGCATCGCGTCTACGCTTCGCGCTCCCCCACCCGCCGGGCTCAACAGGTGGCATTCGTCAAAAACGATCAAGCCAAGATCGGCGACATCGGCATCGGCAAAGCTGAGAACCGCGAGCAATCGCTCCGGGGTCATCACCTCGATCGCTCCGAGTTCAGGGCCTGAAATGAACGCGACGAGATCGCCGTCGGCAGAGACCTCGTAATTGGCGAGGCTCTTTGGGAAGCTCTCCGCGAGATCGTCGCGAAGCTGATCGACCAGTGCCAGCGTCGGGACTAGGAAGATCACCTTCTTGTCGGCGCTGAGGGTCGCCGCGATCTTCAGTTCCGATAGCGTCGTTTTTCCCGCGCCTGTTGGCAGGACCAACACAGCCGACGTGCCTGCGTTGAGAAAGCCGCTTGCAACGGCATTGCGATGATTTGGCCACAGCGTCGGCTTGGTGAGCGCGCGGTGGCGCAGCCAGCGCCGCCATGCCGGCTCGGCCGCCCCAGCTGGAGCCGGCAGATTAGCGATCCCAGCTCCTTCCAGCCCGTCGGCGACATGCCGGAGGAGCCGAGCGAGATGTCGCGGTCCGGCATATGCTGAAACGAGGCGTGCGCCAGGACCGGGAACAGCGACGTTCGCGACAGCCAATTGTGTCACCCGATCGAACAACGCCTGCGGTGTGTCCATGAGCGGATAGGCTAGTGTTGGTGGAGCTTGCGCGAGAAGGCGAGCGACGAGATGGATCAGGCCCGCCCAGCACAGGCCATAAAGACCTTGGGTCGCCTGTTCGCTTAGGTCATCGTCGGGCGATGGTTGCAGCCGTGCGAGCCGTTCGGCGCGTTCAAGGATCGCGGCGAACCGCTCCTGCGCCAGGTCTTGGATGCTTTCCAGAAGTGCACTGCGGTGAACGTCTTCGAGGCGGGTACTAGCGAGGCCTCGTGCGGCTTCGCGCGCATCGGGACTCTGCTCTGCGATAAGAAACAGAAGTGGCGCGGCAATTCGTGGATGAATGGCCCCGGCGGTTAAGAAGGCCGACCGATCAGGCACCGCTGGCATGACGCGGCCGAGGATCTGATAAGCGGTTCCAGCGACGAAAGCCGCCGCGCGGCGAGCTTCCCCGTCGGCCGTATCATCGACTTGTGCTTCGTAAACCGCCGCGATCCGAGAGAGCCGTTCGATCTGCGCGAGATATTCGGGGGAATCGGCCAGTTGGGTCGCGCGTAGCCGAAGACCGGCCAGTTCAGCGTAAATGCCGGTTAGCTCTTGTGGCAGGAGTTGTGGGTCGACGCCCTGCAACGGCGGCGCGGCCCGGATCAGCGCGGCCGTTTCAGCGTCGAACATCGAACGCCTCGATCTTTGCCCAAACCTGCGCCGAGAAAGCCGTGAACCATGCCCGCACATCGTCGAGGGGCATGACGTTGCCACCGCGTGTTGCGACGTCGCCGGTAATCGCGTCGTATCCCGTAAAGAGTGCGAGCCGTTGCTCTGCTGTGAAACCAGCTGGTGACACTGTGAGCGACGCTTGGAATGCTAGCGGCCGTGCCCGGACCAATTCGTCATACGCGGCGTTGCGCTCTTCGGTCGTGAAGCCGAGACCGATCAGAAGCGTGATGGCGACCTGCGCTAACTGATTGTCGCGTTCGCCTGACACATACTCACGAAAGGCCGCCAAGACATCCTGTGAGAAGAGCTGCCGCCAATTAGTCGTGCATTTATACTCGTAGACTGTGGCACGCGTGAGCCTGCGAGCGGCGGGATCTATCGTCACTTTGACGCAGTCGGTCCCCTGGTTGGTCGCTTTCAAATGGGGATCGGAGATCGCGTCGTTGGCCGTCGCCGTGAGACGCGCGGCAACCCAGCTGATGATCTCGAACAGCAAACCGTCTCGATGCCATACCTTCGGGTCGGTCTGAGGATGAAGCTCCAAGCGCAGCTTTTCCTTCAGTGCGGCGCTGACGATCGGCGGCGTGCCAACGGGATGGACGCCGTCTAGGATCATGCCGGCGTGCAGCGCCCGACCGATGAGGATTTGGGCGCAAACTTCCGCGAGTGCGTCCGCATCGGCCACAGTCCACACCGAGCCGAAGCACTGAGGGACCATAACGGTGGGTTCGACGACCAGCGTCACTCGCCGCCCTCTTTCTTTTCAGAGCGTTTGCGTCGGCGGGAGGCGATCGCGTCATCGACCATGTTGTTCACATTCACACCGATTCCAGCGACGTTCGGCTGGATCATGAACCAGCGCGACATCGAGCTGATCCAATCAAGGAGGCGGCTTGATTTAGGAACCGGGGTCCCGGCTGCAATCGCGGCGCGCGCCCTTTCGATCGCAAGCTGGAACTTCACATTCTCATGCGCGAAATACTGTCGCATCGGCATGACAGCCTTTAGCTTGGTAGCGGCCACATCGAGCTTTGCGCTGTCTCGTAGGCTGATCGCGATGATGGCATAGGCGATGGCGTAATCGGCTCGCTCAGGCGGATCCAACGTCTCGAAATCGACCGACTCGATGATGGAAACGGCCTCGTCCTTGCGGTCTTGCATGAGCCGGCAACTCGCCTCGAAGATGCGGCAGGCGGGGTTCCCGTCCAGAGAGAAGCCTACCGCGTAGGCCGCGGCGCCTTCTCCCCACTGCCTGCTCAGGCGCAGCACGTCTCCCAGGCAGCGATTGATGTGACCAAGACCGGCAGGGTTCCAATGGTCGGTCACAGCTGCGAGGACTTGCAGCCGCTTGGCCGCCTCAACGAAGCAGTCACGGTCGTTTTGCGCGAAGCCCGCCACCTCCAGTAACTTGCAGAACCACAATTCCGTGTCCGGTCCGAACGGCCGCTCTGCTTCGGATTCGCGCGCCGCAATGACCGCCTCCTCGCAGATCGCTGATGCGCCGACGGTGTCGCCAGCCAACTGGAGCTCGATGCTCTTAGCGGCGGCATATTGCATGCGATCGCTGCGAGAGCCGGTTATTTCTAGAATACGATCATAGAGGCGAAGCTTGTCGACGAGTGCGATCGCGTCGCCGCTGATATCGATGTGTAGCTGAAGTAGATCGAGATCCTCCTCCTGAGCGGTGATAGTTCCAAGCTTCAGCAATTCCCGCCGCGCGCCAGCCGCGTCATCCTGCAGATGGGCCACCATCGCCTGGTGATAGGTCAATTTCCGTTGCCAGCGTGGATCGTCGATGTTCGCGCGCAGCCGTTCAAGGACCTGCGGCAGCTCTGCCAGCCTGCCGAGCTGTCCATAGATCCCAGTCAGTTCATCGACGCCCTCGTGCAGCGCCTCGATGTCGATTGAGAGGATTTCGATTTCCTCCGGCGGCATCATGCGCATCATCGGCACGGTGTTGGCGCGGTGATAGATAGTGTATTGGGTGATATCGGCGCGGATGGCGCGGAGCACCGCAGGCCATTGCTTCTTGCGTGCCGGTTCTCGCCAAGTTTCGTTCATCCGATGCCCTGGCAGGTGGTCGCGGCAGCATTCCCGGAACTGTTTGCCTGACCCACACAGGCAAGGGTCAGTTCGGCGCGGCAGAGCCAATGCGCGGGACGTTCTCGGATTCATGCAATTGCTCTGACCTTGGGAAACGCCAGCGTCGAGCGCGCGGTGACCTCTGCCAGGTCATTTCGGTCAGAACGAAGGTTGCACATCGTGCAAGGCTATCAAAGCCGGCACGAGCAAGGAAGGAGAGACTGATCCATTCGTTCGTTTCCGGCCCAGACGCATCGATCCGTCGCGACACTGTTGACGACGCACCTGACTCAATAGAACATAAAGCGAACATCTGAGTCGTATGCTGGTCCATGTCGTCGCCACTGCCTTTGCCCAATCGGCCCTCTGCCGAGCAACTCGCTTCGCTTCGTGCGGAGCTGTCACGCTCGTGTGAGACGCGCGGGCCAACGCTCGCGTTCAACATTGCGCAGATCGATGACCGGCTTGCCGACCATGGCCTTGACGGCGCCGGCCTTCATGAGGTCGCCGCAGCAACGGCCAGTCTAAATGACGATGCCGCCGTAACTCTGTTCGCGGCCGGCATCGCCGCGCGCTTCGCAAATAATAGCGGCCGGACAGTCCTGTGGGCGCTCTCCAAATTCGATCTCTACGCGCCTGGCCTAGAACAGGTTGGCCTTGGTCCCGACCGCATCCTCTATGCGCAAGGAGCCAAAGACGCTGAGGTTCTGGCGATGGCGGAGGACGGCCTGCGCGATGGTTCGCTCGCCTGCGTGATCGCCGAGGTGAAGGCCGCCGACATGACCGCGACCCGCCGCCTTCAGCTGGCGGCGTCAGACGGCAAGACGCCGATCCTCCTCTATCGCCGACATCGCGTGCGCGAGCGCTGCCCGCTTAGTACTTTGTCGGCAGCAATGACCCGATGGCGCATCGGCTGCGCGGAGTCCGCGCGGCTCCCGCATCCGGGCATCGGTCGGCCTCGCTGGTCGGTGGAACTCGTCCGCCAGCGCGCCGGTAATCCGTTCACTCTCGAGCTGGAGGCCTGCGATGAACAGGGTCGCCTCGCTCTTCCTGCCGCAGCTGCCGATCGAACGACTGCGCGCAGGAGAGCGGTCGCGCAAGCCGCCTGAGCCGGCGCGGACTAATACCGCGGCGCTCGCGCCTTCGATCGATGACAATCCTGGAGCCTGCTCGGTCCCGCGCGGCGGTGGCTGGCGGCCGGGTGCGCGCTGGGCGCGAGACGGCGCCATGGTGAGCAAGCCGAGCCAGGGCGATATCGACCGGCTGCCCGCCCACCAGCGCCCGACCATGCGTGAGATGGGCCGGCGCAGCGAAGCGGCCGAACATCCGTTTCGGACTTTGCGCGGTGACGATGGGATATCAGGTTCATCGCCAGCGCCGGCACCGCTGACCTGGGCGAATCTCTGGGGCCGGCCGACGATCCTCATCGCCCGCAGCGGCCAGAAGGAAGTGGTGACCGCCGCCTGCCCGCAGGCGCTGGAGCTTGGCCTACGGCCGGGCATGGTTGCCGCGCACGCCCGCGCGCTGGTCGCCGATATGGACGTGCTGGACGCTGAGCCCGATGCCGACCGCGTCTGGCTCGATAGGATCGCCCTTCATGCTGTGCGCAAATGGACCCCCATAGCGGCGGTATCCGGACCGGATGGTCTGTGGTTCGATCTTACCGGCACCACCCATTTGTTCGGCGGCGAGGACCGCTTCTGCCGCCGCCTGCTCGTCTTCCTGAAACGGCTCGGGTTTAGCGCCACGATCGCGATCGCCGGCACGCCGGGTGCTGCCTTCGCGCTGGCGCGTCATGGTGGCGTGCCTATCACGATATTGCCCTCTGGCACCGAGGCGGAGGCATTGGCACCGCTGCCGCTCGCGGCGCTCCGGCTCGAAGCATCAGCGTTGAGCGCTGCGGCGCGTTTCGGCCTGGATCGTATCGCCGATCTCTATCCGATGCCACGCGGTCCGTTGGCGCGGCGGCTTGGTCTGACGACCGTGGAGCGACTCGATCAGGCACGCGGGATGGTCGCGGAGCCCATCATTTCGGTCACGCCCTTCGAGCAGCCAGAGGTCGTGCGGCGGCTGCTTGAACCGATCGGAACGCCCGAGAGCATCACGCAGGTCATCTCCGATCTGGTCGACGATCTGGTGCCGCTGCTGCGCCAACGCGGACTCGGCGCGCGCAAGGTCGCCTTGGCGCTCGACCGGGTCGATGGCGAAGTCCAGAGCCTTACCGTCGGCGCCTCGCGCGCGACGCGTGACGCTAAGCATCTGAAGCGCATGTTTGCGCTCCGGCTCGGTGAAATCGAGCCTGGGCTCGGGATCGAGACGATGCGTCTCGTCGTGCCACATAGCGAGCCGCTGGGCGCCAGCTCCGTCGCGGCGCTGATCGAGGATAGTACCCGCCCGCCCGATCTCGCGCCGCTTGTCGACCAGCTAGTAGGAAGGTCAGGACCATCGGCGCTGTTCCGTATCGCAAGCCGTGAAAGCGATGTGGACTTGTAACGGTTTTGCGCCGGTCACCTATCTCATTATGCTACCTTGGCCTCAAAGGCGAGCGGGCTGATGCCGCCCAGATATGAATGGCGTCGGCGGGAATT
>CAJYHD010000085.1 GCA_913773715.1 uncultured Sphingobium sp. | reverse complement strand
GAAGAAGTCGTTCAAGATCAATGAAGGGGCTCGACAACCGCTTGTCGCCGGCGATCACTGCTGCGGGTATATCGCGACGAGAGCACCCGTCTTGACGGACGGAATCAAGCCTAGGGTCAGGACTCATTGATCACAGCCAGAAGATGACGGTGGCAGCGAAGGCAAGGGCAGAGAAGACGGCCGTGGGACAGCGATCGTGACGGGTGGCAACGCGCCGCCAGTCCTTGAGGCGGCTGAACATGATCTCGATGCGGCTGCGGCACCGGTAGCGGCGCTTGTTGTATCTGACCGACTCATTGCGCGATCTGCGACCTGGGATGCAAGGCTGGATGCCCTTGACCTGGAGAGCGTCTCTGAACCAATCGGCGTCGTAGCCGCGGTCGCCGAGAAGCCACTGCGCCTTGGGCAAGTCGTCGAGCAGCGCCGCCGCACCTGTGTAGTCGCTGACTTGGCCGGCGGTCATGAAGAAGCTCAACGGGCGGCCGTTCGCGTCGGCGATGGCATGCAGCTTGGTGTTCATGCCGCCCTTGGTGCGCCCGATCAGGCGGCCGGAACCCCCTTTTTTACCCGCAGGCTTGAGGCCGTGCGGTGAGCCTCCAGATATGTCGCGTCGATCATGACGGCCTTCGGCTCGGCATCCGCCGCAGTCAGACCCTCCATCATCCGGGTAAAGACACCCGCCTCACCCCAGCGCTTCCACCGATTATACAACGTCTTGTGAGGGCCGTAGTCCCTGGGTGCGTCCCGCCAGCGCAGCCCGTTGCGGTTGACGAAAACGATGCCGCTCAACACCCGCCGATCATCGACGCGCGGCTTGCCATGGCTTCTGGGAAAGAACGGTCGCAGCCGCTCGATCTGCTCGCCCATCCGCCAAAACAGGTCGCTCATCCCGGTCTCCTCACGGAGCCTGAATCAGATCGCGACGCTCAGATCAATGGGTCCTGACCCTCGCTTGACTCACTGATCGTCTAGGACAACATAGCATTGTGGACACGATGATGATCATGGCGGGGTGCCAATAATTCGGTGATATCTCGCAACGCGCCAGTGCTTATTTAATTAGTCGAGGGCAAAATTTTGCCGCAACAAATTCGATGGCGGCTCAAGTATATAGTAGCTTACGAGAAATAATAAATAGAAACGTTACTTAGAAAAATCTGCAAATCTGGGGATATCATACCAATCCGGGTGTAAAATCTGTTGATCGGCTGGAATATGCTAGTCGACGTGAATTCTGGATCGGCTGCTAACTACCGTAGGCGAGCAGGCTGGCGTTGGTGTGGCGCTTCAGCTATTTGGCACGCTGCCCGTCAGGACGGGCGGGGTTTCTGGCAAGGCCGCTATGGTTCGGTGAGCGTATGATCGCCAACGTTCCGGCTTAGGCCGTCACTTTAGCCCGGTGTCATCGGCTAAATGAGGAGTTTAGGTGTGTGCTGATGCAGTTTGAACGCTCGATACGCTCGAGTCGACGTCCAACCGTTCTCGATCTTCCCATCGCCCAGTTGTTGCTGCTCCTGGCTGCAGGAGTTGCGTTGCCCGCAGCAATAACTGCTTTCTGGCTGCGGTTGGGCGTTGTGAACGAGCCGCAGTTCCGGTCGAGTGTGCTCGGTTCGGTGATTGCGATCGTCATCGGCTTTGCGTTGATCCGTCGGATGACCGCTTATCCGGGTACGGGTGCCTTCGGCATGCTCCTGCCGGCATTCGGCACCGTCTTCGGCGCGCTCACCGCGGTGTTGCTGGGTATGCGCATCAACTACTCAGGGATTTTCTTGTCGATCAGCTTCGTATCGACGCTAATCGGAGCCTTCACGGTTTTTCTGATTCGCGAACGTTCAAGCCGGGCGCATTTTAATGTTGTTCCACATGGCGCGACTCCCTTGCTCTACGAAATTCGCGAGGTTGACTGGACGACCATGGAGCGCCCGGAGCTTCCCGATAAACCTAATGAAGCGATTGTAGCCGACTTGCGCTATGACCATGATAGTGAGTGGGAGCGGATGCTGGCCGAGGCTGCAATTCGAGGCCATCCAGTCTATCATACTAAGCAGGTGTGGGAATCGTTGACCGGCCGTGTCGCGATCGAGCATATGTCAGAGAACAGTTTTGGGTCGCTACTCCCTAATTTGGCCTATCGTCGCGTTAAAAGATTAGGTGACGTAGTTGGTGCTTTTATACTATTGCCGCTACTATTAATTCCAATGATAATAATCGGATTACTAATCCGGTTAGACTCAAAGGGGCCTGTCTTCTTTGTTCAACAGCGTATGGGATATCGGGGCTATGTGTTTCCGATGTTCAAGTTCCGTACCATGCGCCCACGTGAGGCCCTATCTTGCGACATTGCTGCCCGCACCGATGCAATCACCCAAAGTGACGATGTGCGGATCACCAAAATTGGGCGCTTTTTACGCCGCGCCCGGCTGGACGAGCTACCACAAATCCTGAACGTCCTGCGCGGAGAAATGAGCTTTATTGGCCCACGTCCCGAAGCGGTGGCCTTGTCGCGATGGTACGAGGATGAAATTCCCTTCTATCGTTATCGTCATATTGTGCGACCGGGAATTACTGGTTGGGCGCAGGTAAAACAGGGGCATGTTGCTGAGTTGAGCGACATCGACCAGAAGCTTAGCTACGACTTCTATTACATCAAGAACTTTTCTCTGTGGCTCGACACACTCATTGTGCTCAAGACCGGGCCGACAATGCTGTCCGGGTTCGGATCGAAGTAGCGATTGTTGCACCGATGCGGTCGGTCAGCGGACGCAGTGTCACATCCCATCCGTGTCGTTCCTCGACGAACTGCCGGGCGTGATGCGCCAGCGCCGTGGCCAATGCAGGGTCGGCGATGATCCGTTTCATCGCCGTCGCGACATCGGCTGGCGTCGCGGCGACCAGCAGATCCCGCGATGGGACCGCCGCCAACCCTTCATGCCCGACAGGTGAAGATACAGTCGGTAGGCCGAGCGCCATATACTCGAGCACCTTGTTCTGTACCCCGGCACCGATCCGCACCGGGCATACCCCGATTGCGGCATCGGCGACCGCAACTGGAATCGACGTTACTTCTCCGGTTACTGTTACGCGTGGATGCTGGCGTAACCACGTGGCGTCTCCCTCGTGGATCCTTCCGACGACGCGAAATTCACGAACGACGGTCTCGGGCACAAGTGGGAGGATATCCTGTACGAAATGCCGGCACGCATCCATGTTCTGTGCTGAATGCATATTACCGATGAATACTGCTACCGGCGGATTGCCTATGCGGTTTTGGAACGGCAATGCGTCGCAATCGACACCGTTCGACGCCACAACCAGATTGGACGGCAGATTTTCTTCCCACAGGTTTGCCGCATCGCTGTCCGCGATCAGGCTGACCGTGTCGAAATGGCGCGGCATTTGCGCTTCATAGGCACGCAATCGCGCCTGCTCGAGCGCATAGATGCGCGCGCGCATTCCTTTGACGCCATGCTCGCGCACCCGAGCATAGTTCATCGAGATTGCGTCAGTCATCTCCAGCACGGTTGGGATCGTACGCTTGGCAAGTAAATAGTCGCCGGTACGGATCAGATGCGCCAGTGCCAGGTCATGCTGCGGCAGTAGTGCCGCCACGCGTCGCGCAAAGGCGGGCGAACGATAATAGGCGACCTGAAGTGGCGTACGCCCGGGGATCGCTAGCGCGGTTTGCACGATTGATCGCCAGCGGGGCAGATGAATGCGCTCGATCCGGTCAAACACGGCGTCATCGACCAAGGCGGGATCAAAATCTTGCCGTCGTTCGCAAAGTGATAGCAGCGTTAGAGAATGATCGCGTGCCAACGCCCGACAGATTGCATGGATGCGCAGTCGATCTCCCCCGATCACCGGATAAGGGAAGCGTGGCGTCAGGACGAGAAGGCGGCTGCGTATCACGCCGATGGCTCTGGTTGATTGGCAGGCGGCGGGCGCAATGCCGCCCGCGGCTTGCCCAGCCTTGCATAGGCATCCGCACACAGCAGAATCGCGATGAACGGTAGCGCTTTGATTGCGGGTACCACCAATTGCCACAATTCGGCGCGCCAGATGTAGAAGGCGATCGGCAGCGAGCAGGCCCCGTATAGGAATTTCCAGACGTGGGCTGAGGTGACTGCGGCGCGGATCATTCGAATGATGCCAAGCACGATCAGTGGGTATAAAATACCTGACAGCAATGGTCCAAATAGCATCACAGTTTCGGTCAACGCTGCAGAGGAGTAACCAAACCCGGCGACATAGGCTTTTGGGGTGAAGGTGGATGTCAGCAGCTTGGCGACGGTATCCACACTGCCGAGCGGGGTGGGGGCGAGCAGCGGCCAGATCTGCCCGACGATGATGGGGATGGTGTCAGGAATCTGAGCGCCGAATACTCCGGCCTCGAAGATACCGAACAAACTTTCTAGAATGATCCAGAAGTACTCTTCTGCCCCGACCGAGTTGTTTTCGCGGAAGTAGCCGATGCACGCTATAGCGATGATCGCCAGCACCGCGCCCATCCCCACCACTAATTTACGCGTGGGGGTGAAGTGGACTCGATACTGGATCAGCGATAGCGCCGACAGGATGATGAATAGCGGGCGGCTGCGGATGCCGATCGCGAATTCCAGCATCACTGCCACAATTCCTAACACGCGGCACCAGCGCGGCAGACCAGGCTGGGTCATCGCCAGCAGCGCGATCAGTGGCGAGCCGGCGGCCAGAATGCGGATCGGAGCTGGTGAATTGTCACGAACCGCATCGCCATCGGTATAAATTTCCAGGTGGGCGCCACTCTGAAAACCGGTATATTGGAGGTAATAACCGAATTTGACAAGCGCGGCGGTGCACACCACTAATGCACAAGCGGTCAGGACACGCGGATTGAGCTGTGCCTTTGTTTGGAGCGGCCGGCTGGTTAGCACCATCGTTCCGATCATCAACTGCCCGGCTAGCCCAAGCAGGGCACACTGGTCGTACAACAGGTCTTGTGGGTACAGTTCGAGACGGAACGTGACCGTCAGCGCCGCTGCGCCGGTCGCCAGCATGTGCAAGACATAGGCGAACAATTCGTACCACCCGCAGGTGAAGACCCTAGTCAGCACCAGCGAAAACTGGATCACTGCCGCCCAGCCGAATACCAGTTGGAGCACACGGAAAGCGCCTCCGGCATCGCCTTGCCACAACAGCATCCCGACCATGGTCACGAACGGGATCGTCAGCGCTGGCACCCAGAAGCGTAGGTTCCGGTCGGGTGCTCCGGTGACGACGGGATTGACGCTATTCACTGGCCGAGTAGCTCCTTCACGCCCGCAGCGGCATCGCGGCGCAATTCCTCTACCAGCTGGTACGGTCGAACGAACGATGCGGCATCTAGTGCGCGCGCCAGCGCGGTACGAAATCCCGCCCTGTCGCCATTGGTATAAGCGAAGGTATAATCATCGCGTAGCGGGCGGAACACCGGCAGGCGGCTCATCACCACGGGACGACCGGTGGCGCGCCCTTCCACCACTGCGCGACCAAACCCTTCGGCCAGGCTGTGCGCCCACACTACCGCATTGGCCGCGATCATGGCATCCAACTCGGCGCGCGGCAGCAATGGGTGAACCGTAATTGGTGGTAAGGGCAACCCTTCTGCGCGCGCCTGTTCGATCAAGTCGGTCGCGCGTCCATGTTCCGGGCCGAACCCGACGACGTCGAAGGTGATTCCGGCGAGGTGCGGGTCACTTGTGGTACCAGCCATCAGATCCAGTGCCTGGGTGAATGCCTTGTTCGCTCCCGTGCCGGAGATCAGTGTGACGCGCGGGCGTGGCATCGCGGCATGGTCAAGCACCGGGGTCATGGCAAAGCAGTTGGGGATGGTGACGATCTCGCTACCCGAAAAGCGCGACAACGCCGTCAGCGTGCGCGCGGTGAACGGCGAAACCGCCACGATCCGGCGCCGCAACCGCGCATGCCAGCGCGTCGAGCAGGCGACGTAGGCGAATGCCAGCCCGGAGCCCCGATGTCCGGTGCGATACGGGATCAGATCGTGGATAACCAAGACGGTGCGGCGCGACAACGACAGTAGGAACGAACTGGAGTTATACGGAAAGACGATGAGGTCGGGCCGTAAGCGAAGCGCGTGGAACGGTACGACCAGTTGCTCGTGCAGCACCATCAGTAGGTTCTGTACGCCCTGGGGCAGCCGCCGGACCCAGCGCGGCGCCCGCAGCGCCACGGTATCGGCGACGGGTGCCGCGACCGTCTCGATATCGCGCACATAGGCCGCGATGCCGCGCTCCTTCACGGTGCCGAAGAAGTCGGCAATCAGGATCGTTGCGCGTTTCGTCACGATATCCACCTGTGCGCGCTACTGATGCGAACAGCGCGACAATCATCCATGGCCGTTTCCCGACATCATGCGCTGCTTTGACCGCGGACGCCCTAGCAGAAGGCCCGCCTGGAACAAGAGATTGCCCAATTCCGCGATCAGCACTCCGATCGCGATGCCGTGCATCCCCAATCGGGAGCCCATCGTCCAGGTTAGCGCCAGCACGAGCACGCTTGACACCGCTACGGCACGCACCAGCAGGCGATCACGCCATTGTGCCAGCAATAGCATTGTGGTCACCGACAATGCGATGCGACAGGTCGCGATGCAGGCCAGAAGCATGCGCAGCACAATGTCCTGCGCATAGACCGGGTTGAGCAGGGCAGCGACCTGCATGAGGACGAACGGCGCCATTGCCAGGCCGGCCCCCATGATCGCCAGCGGCACTGCGCGCCGCCGCAGATCACCCCCGCCAATCTTGCCCACCTTGCCCACCAGGGGAAGCGCGACGCCGGTGACCAGCATGGGAGCCAGGTCCACCCAGCGGGCCAGATACAGATACTCCCCAACCTCGGCCGGTGTGGCGAAGCGGTTGACGATCAGTGCGTCGGTTCGTGTGTTGATGAACGCCAACAGCATGATCCCGGCCATCGGCAATGCCTGGGGAACGAGCGTGGTATATCCGGTACGCAGGTCGGTGAGACGTGGAGCAGCCAGCGGTGTTAGCAGTACCGTCGCGAAGGCCAGTTCCCCAAACAACAGCATTGGTAACGGGACACGCCCCCATGCCGGGTGGAAGTAACCGAGCGTAGCAAGTCCGACGATGGTCGCATACAGGCACAGTAGCAGGGGGGCGATCTGGTGTGCCGAATTATTTACCTGCCGCCAGTTGAGCCCCAATTGCAACAAGCCCTGCGACAGGAACTGTAGCCCTGCGACTACGAGTAGCACGTCGATCGGGAAGCTGCCGATCAGCAGCATCAGCACGATCAGCGCCGCTATCAGACCGTGAACCCCACGGATCGCCAGCGCAGCGCGCAACATCGGACGCTGCTCCGATAGCGGCAATCCCTCGGCCCGGCGCAGCACGACCGGGTCGAGTCCAAAGTCGGTTGCACAACGAGCCATTTCGGACAGAACAAAGGCTGTGGCATACGGCGCGAAGCGCTCGGCGGGCATCCCGGCAGACAGCGTAAGCAGGCTCAGCGTGCGCGCCGCCACACCTGCCGATCGGACCGTGACCAGGCTGACGGTGCTGAGCAATGTGCTGACGGAGACGGCCATGTTGGCGCTAAAGGCGCTTCGCCGTCACTAGTCAATGCAGGTGCCGGGGTGCCGCATACCGTTGCCGTCCCCGATCGAACCCGGTAGGGCAGCAGCATCCCCTTTTGTATGAAAACGGAAACGAGCGCCTTATGCGGTCAGCGGTGACACGATTGAAGACTGCCTTGGGCCGTCGTATCCGCACGCTGACGCGTCATTTGCCCAGCCAGAATCTAGTTGGCACCATTTATCGCACGCCTAATGGTGTATTCTCGATTGCAGCCTCAGATATCGCCTTGGCCAACGTCCTGCGTCGCAACCTAGCTTGGTCAGACCATGAGGTAGAGGCGATCAACGCGGTCACCGATCCGGCATCGCGGGTATTGTTTGTGGGCGCGCATGTCGGCACGCTGGTAGTTCCCGTCGCACGACACGTGGCCCACGTAACCGCTATCGAGGCCAATCCAGATACCTATCGGTTTCTGGCGGCGAATTTGGCCCTGAACAGTATCGTTAACGTCACCCTGCACGGCTATGCCGCAGGTGAGGCGGATGGCGAGATCGAATTCATGCTTAGTCGCCTGAATTCCGGCGGAGCCAAGCGTCGTCCGATCATCGCGGACGGTCGCTATACCTACGATAATCCATCAATCGTGCGGGTGCCGATGCAGCGGCTCGACAATGCCTTGGACGGCACGTTCGACACGATCGTGATGGACATTGAAGGCTCGGAAGTTTTCGCATTGCGCGGTATGCCGAGACTGTTGGCAGGTGCGCAGCGTCTGTTTGTCGAATTCCTACCACATCACTTGCGCAATGTCGCTGGGGTTGATTCCGACGCCTTTTGCGATCTTATCTTGCCGCACCTGCCGCGATTGACGATTGATGGTCAGGTGTTCGACGCCGATGATGCGCGTGTCGAGTTGCGGCGGATGTTCGTCGCCGACGAGGCGAACGACCTCATCTGCTTCTCGCGCTGATCCTTGGCATGGATGGCTTCGATCCTGATTGCTCGCGGCGTCGCGTACTGACTGCACTGGCAATGGCTGGTAGCGCCGGAGTCGGCAGCGCGGTATCCGGGCAATCGCGAGCGCCCTCAATGCCGGACGCGACATCGCGGCATCCTCCTTCGGGAATGGTGACGCCGAGGACGTTCGGTGCTCGGATGGATGGCACGAGCGACGATGCCGCCATGCTGGAGGCCGCTTTCGCCAGTGGGTCAGCGGTGCTGATCGACGGACCGCTGCTGATCAATCGAACGATTGATGTGCCGCCGGATGTCTGCCTGATTGGAACCGGGGTATACCGCGCCACGATCAAGCTAGGCAGGAGCGGCATGCTGCGGATGGCGGGCACCGGCTTTGATCGCCGTGCCGGAGGCGCGGTCATCCGCGATCTGACTATCGCACCGGTGGACCGCGCCGAACCGGGGGTCGACCTGCATTTGCGTCATGTCGAGCACGTGCTGTTCGACAATGTGACCTTCTATCGTATTAACACGCTGCTCGATGATCATCATCACGTCACGTTTCGCGACTGCCGTTTTTTCGGTGATGAGGATCGTGCCACTGTCACCTCGCAATGCGAGGCTCAGCCTGCCGGGCGAGTTGGAATAAGCGAGAGTGTAGCGTTCGCTCGCTGTTTCTTCGCCTCCTGCCCACTGGTTCTTGTCGACACAGTTGATGCACGCCTGAGTGACTGTACCTTTTTCTCCGGGCCGTTTGGCGTGCGCAGTACGCGCCGATTGGCTCGCGGCAGCGATGCTGAGCCGTTCTTCATGGGGCCATCGATGAACGGCTGTGTCTTCGATTCGATCGACGGCCTCGCAATTGATATTGAGGGTGGTGGGACCGATTGTCGCATTACCAACAATTTCATTAGCGCCGGCAGGACAATTCCAGCGTCCGGTATCCGACTGGCAAATTGTTCGGGGATGGAGTTGACCGGCAACCGCTTCGAATGGTGCGGGACGGACGGTCTCGTACTCGATCATTCCGAGAAGTTGGGCGTGATCGCCAACAGCTTCGCCAATATGGGCGCGGGAGCTGGCATTGCTGCCCGGGGCAGTCAGGCGATCCGCGTCATCGGGAACGCATTCGAGAATCGCCCGCGCTGGGGCGGATCGGGTAGCGGCGGCACCACACTGGCAATTGCTGGCGATGCGGGATGCACCGGCTGGTCGGTGATCGGCAATACCGCCGTTGGTCTCCGTGATCCGCGCGTGGCGGTTCTAGGAGCGGGTATCGTCCATTCCAATTCTGGTTGGCCTCCCGCCACTGAGCGTGGCTGGCCCTCGGGCACCAGCGATGCACGCCCTGCTGGCGTCGCGGACGGCTATCGTTGGTACGATCGTACGATTGGCCAATGGATCTATTGGCATGCGCCTGACAGGCGCTGGCTCAATGGCGCTGGACAACAGATCTGAACCCGCCCCACTTAACAGACGCCTGTCCATCGATCGATCTACCAGCCCGGATGACCTCCTTTATGCGTTCTGCTGCTTCCCGGCGCTCCACCGAACGGCCTGCGCTCGCGACCCTTTTGCTAGCGGCGATGCTTACGCTGGCGACGCTCACTGGTGGGGCATCCTTCCCTGACACGTTGGGGCAGGCGGTCGTGCGTACGGGTTCGATGTTGCTGGTTGCCATCGCCATCGGCTCGACACAACGCTTCGACTTGCGCTCTTATAGGAACCTGGGTTTCATCTTGGCGGCAGCAATTCTGATCGTCTTGCTGCAACTGGTGCCCTTGCCTCCTGCTTTGTGGAGAGCGCTGCCCGGCCGCGCATGGTTTGATATAGGCGCGGGCGTGCCCGCGGTGGCTGATGCCTGGCGGCCTGCGGCAATCGTGCCGGATGGAGCACGTAACGCGCTGTTCGCGTTGATCGTCCCGACTTGCACGTTGCTGTTGGTGGCCACGGTGCCACGACGGGAATTGAAATTGGTAGTGCCATTTCTGGTGGCGATGGTGGGCTTATCAAGCGTCTTGGCCGCCATGCAATTTGCGGGCAGCACGTTCGACAACCCGTTCATCAACGAACGACTGGGCTTTGCTAGCGGCTTGCTGGCCAACCGCAACCATCAGGCGTTATTCTTGGCAATTGGCATCGTGGCCGCGTTGCATTGGGCGACTACCCGCCCGCTTGCACCTTGGCGGGTGGCAGCGGGTGGCATTACTGTCCTCTGGTTCGCGCTGATGATCCTCGCGACTGGATCACGTGCGGGGTTGATGCTGGGGTTGGTGGCACTATTAGCGGGAACGGTGCTGGGGATCAGCGTTGCGCGTCGCGCCGGATTGCGCCTGTCACGCCGCATGGCATTTTTGGTCGGTGTAGCCGGTGTACTAGTGTGTGTAGGACTCGTCGCGGCTAGCCTGTATGCCGGGCGTTCGGCATCGCTAGATCGACTGAACGACGCTGTGATCGGCGATGATATGCGGATTCGTGCGCTGCCGGTTGTGCTCGAGATGGTCCGCACGTACCTGCCGCTGGGCGCCGGACAGGGCGGCTTTGCGACGTTGTTCGCCGTAGTGGAGCCTGACCGGCTGTTGAAGCCCACCTACTTCAACCACGCTCATGACGACTTTCTTGAGCTACTGATCGAATCTGGAATCCCGGGCGCATTGCTACTAATCGCAGCGCTGGCGTGGTTCGCGCGCCGGACATGGATTGTATGGCGGCACACGCCAGATGGCGACACGCTGCGAGGAAGGCTAGGTAGCATTATTATTGCTCTGGTGCTGCTGGCTAGCTTCACCGACTATCCGGCGCGTACCCCGATCATCATGGTGGTCTTGGTAGTGGCGGCGGCCTGGCTTACGGTGCCGCTATCCCCGGCTTTACCGGATGAGCGTTCAACCCTATAGAGCGCCAGTGCCCGGGCAGGGTACATCAGGAGACTGTTGCTCTCAATGCGTAAATCTCTGACGTTGCTGGCGAGTGTCGCCGTGCTCGCGACCGGCTGCGTTGGGCGCACCCCGCTACGCAGCTCCTCGACCCTCAAGGTGCTCGATGCCCAGACCACAATGCCGGCTCCGACACGTGCCGATTTGATCGCACCGGATCGGCAGAGTTTGATCGGCCCACTCGACAACATCAGCGTTGATGTCTTCGGTATTCCTGAGTTCACCCGAGATGTGCAGGTCGACGGCAGTGGGCGGATCGCCATGCCTTTGATTGGTACGCTTGATGCAGGCGGGAAGACCGCGCAGGAATTGTCATCGAGCATCGCTTCTGCACTGACGCGCGCCGGGGTGAAGCGCCCGGATGTGACTGTCAACATCAAGGCTTCGGTCAGTCAGGTCGTTACAGTTGACGGTCAGGTCACTGCACCAGGTCTTTACCCTGTGACAAATCAGATGACGTTGCTGCGCGCAATTGCATCTGCCAAGGGCTTGTCGGAATTTGCCAAGCAGGACGATGTGGTAATTTTGCGAACTGTTGGCAACCAACGGATAGCCGGCCTTTATAATTTGGATGCGATCCGGCGGGGGAATTACGCTGATCCTCAGATTTACGCCAATGATGTAGTGATCGTCGGCGACAGCCCGCAGCGTCGTCTCTTCCGCGATTTCGTATCCCTCGCGCCGTTGCTTGCAGCGCCGCTCATCGCCATCGTGCAATAAGGCGACGCGCATGAACATGTCCTATCCGACGCGCTCCGCTGCTGGAATTGCCGTGCTCCCCGGACGCGGAGAGCAGGAGCAAATTCCACCGATCCGCCGTTATCTACGCATGCTCAACCGCCGCAAGTGGGTGATTGCGGGGACGACCTTCGCATGTATTATCCTGGGCTTGGTAGTGACTCTGCTTATCACCCCTAAATATACTGCGAAGACAACTCTAGAGATTTCGCGTGAATCAAACAATATCGCTCCGGTGCAGGGCGTTGAGCGTGAGACAGGTGCTGCTGATCAAGAGTTCTATCAAACGCAATACGGCCTGTTGCGTTCGCGTGTGTTAGCTGAGCGTGTTGCCACCGAGCTCAAGCTAGTCGATGATCCAAAGTTCTACGAAATGTTTGGATACACCAGTCAGCGTCCCGCTTTCAGTGTGGTCGGCGGCCGATTTACACCGGGTGGGCGCGGTGATCGACTGCGCGTTGCCGGGGAAATACTTCTCGATCATATTTCGGTGACGCCAACGCGGTTGTCGCGATTGGTCGACATTTCGTTCGTCAGTCCTGATCCAATTTTTTCGACTCGCGTTGTTAATGCCTGGACGACCAATTTCATTAAGGTTTCTTTGGAGCGGCGCTATCAGGCAACCTCTTATGCGCGGAATTTCTTGGAAACTAGGCTGGAGCAGTTGCGTCAAAGACTCGAAACGTCGGAGCGCCAACTGGTCGGCTATGCGTCACAGCAGAGATTGATCAACCTGCCGGCCGCGCAAGCCGCCGGTGGGACGCAGACAGTCGAACGCTCGCTGGTCGCCGACGATCTTGCCTCGCTCAACGGCGCGTTGGCGCAAGCGCGGGCGACCCGCATCGATGCGGAGGCGAAGCTACAGCAGAGTGGTGGGGGGACAGCGGTCGAGGCGCTGCGCAATGATGCGATCAATACGCTGCGGGCGCGTCGTGCGGTCGTCGCCAGCGATTATCAGAAACTGCTTGTTCAATTCGAGCCGCAATATCCAGCCGCCCAGGCATTGAAGTCACAGCTCGATCAGATCGATCGCAGCATTGCACGCGAGGAGCAGCGTGTATCTGGGTCGATCCAGGGAGAATACCGCCAGGCAGTGGAGCGAGAGCAACTTCTGGAGGCACGGGTCAACGGGCTGAAGGACAGCTTTCTCGACCAGCGTCGACGGGCGATCCAGTACAATATCTATCAGCGTGAAGTTGATACAAATCGCCAATTGTACGATGGCTTGTTGCAACGCTATAAAGAAATCGGCATTGCTGGTGGTGTCGGTATTAATAACGTTGCAGTTGTTGATCCGGCTGATCCGCCGCTTAAGCCGTCGAGCCCACGTCTGCTGCTTAATCTCGCGCTTGCACTTTTCGCGGGATTGGGGTTGGGTGCAGTAATCGCATTGCTCCTGGAGCAGGCTGATGAAGCAATCGCGGATCCGGACGAGATGCAACGCATTCTTGGTTTGCCGTTGCTGGGAGCAATCCCCAAGCTCGTCGATGAGGAGCCACGAACCGCTATCCTTGATCGTAAGTCGTCCTTGGTTGATGCTTACCTTTCTGTTCAGGCCAACCTTCAGTTTACCACCGAACATGGTGTACCGCGTTCGCTGGCGATCACCAGCACACGGCCAGCTGAGGGCAAATCGACGACTGCACTGGCCTTGGCGACGGTGTTGGCGCGGGCGCAAAGACGGGTGGTATTGGTCGATGGGGATATGCGTTCGCCGTCTGTGCACAGCCTGATCGGGGTCAGTCACGAAAATGGTTTAAGCAACTATCTTGCAGGCGCCGACCTGGCTGACACGATGCTGCACCACGCAGATAAGTTTGGCTTTGCGATCATGACATCGGGTCCGCTGCCACCCAATGCAGCGGAGTTGCTGACGAGTTCGCGGCTTCAAAAGCTGCTGGGTGAATTGCTTGATCGGTTCGACCATGTTGTGATCGATAGCCCTCCCGTAATGGGTTTGGCGGATGCACCGCTGATCGCCAGCCGGGTTGAGGGTGTCATCTATGCCGTAGAGTCGCATGGAATACGCGCCAGCCTTGTCGCCACGGGTATCAACCGGCTCGTCAGCGCGAACGCGCATATTATCGGTGGCGTGCTGACAAAGTTTGAAACCCGACGTTCGATGTCTGGCTATGGCTATGACTATGGTTATGGTTATGGTCGTGATGATGCTCACGCTAGCGGTAGGCTTGCGGGGTGAGGCGTATGGCGCGGCCCGGTGGGCTGGGACGGATCGCTCTCGCGCTCGGTGTTGCCGTCATGGGCGTGTGGGTAGGCACCCAATCGCTCGGCGTTTATGTCGGGCGAACAGATCCGCAGGCCGCGGGGTCGCTTAATCGATCGAACGCGCAAATTCTTGGTCTTCGCGCCTACACTGATCTGCAAGCAGGCGATCTCGCAACGTCGCGACGGCTGGCGTTGAAAGCGCTTAGGCGAGATCCGACGGTGCTTCCCGCAGTGCAGACGTTGGGTCTGCTCGCTGGGAGCGCTGGTGATATGAAGAGCGCAGCCACGTTGCTGGTTTATGCGGAGCAACTCTCACGCCGCAATCTTCAAACACATTTATGGGCGATTGAATATCGCGTTGCCCAAGGAGATGTTGTCGGCGCGCTCGACAGTTACGATCGCGCGCTGCGTACATCGATCGCTGCGCGCGACATCTTGTTTCCGGTGCTCGGCAGCGCTGCCAGCGACCCGACCGTCGCTTGGCAATTGGCGAAGCGCTTAGGACGCAAACCATTGTGGTACGATGCGTTTCTGTGGTTTGTTGGCAGCGACCCGCAAGTGCAGCCAACCACGGCAGTCCGCTTATTCACAATGGCGAATCGAGCGGGTGCGCCGCTTCAATCCGCAGCACTGTCGGCGCTGATCTCACGCAGTCTCGACATTCAACAATATGACGCAGCGTGGGCCGCTTATGCTTTGTTGCGGCCGGGTGCAGATAGAAGTCACGTGCGTGATCCTGGCTTTAGGCATCTGCCTGACATTCCGGCGGCCTTCGACTGGACGTTGGCCAGCGATGGCAGCATTCAGGCGCAAAACGACAGCGGTTATCTTGAGGTGGAAGCCGGCTCCGGCACAACTGGAATTGCTGTTCAGCAACGCCAGATGTTGCCGGCCGGTCACTATCAATTGATAGTAGACAACAGCCCTGTTCCTGTCGGAGGGGCGTTAACTTGGTCGCTAACGTGCCAGAATGGTGCGCAATTGACAAGATTATTGATTACGGCGCGCACCGGGAGCCGTAGCACTAGCCCTGCATTTGTGGTTTCCGACCTTTGTCCGGTACAAAATTTGGCATTGACCATGGACGCGAGTGAGAGCCCGTCGGGGCTGCAGGTAGTGATAAAGCAAGCTAGAATAGTGCGTTTACCAGCGCACTAGACGCGTGGTGCCGGCAAGCAGCGCGGGGCGAAGAAGGGGACGCATCGCGCTCTCCGCTACCGCCCGGGCGCGGCGCGGCGCGGGCAACCGGGCGCTCCTACGGCCGGCGCCGTACCCTGACCGCCGGCTGGCGCCCCACCGTCAGCTTGTAGGTGCCCAGCGCCGCGCGCTTGACGACCACCGGCTCGCCGGCG
>CAJYHD010000084.1 GCA_913773715.1 uncultured Sphingobium sp. | reverse complement strand
CAGACCGACAGAAGCTGCTGGACCGCGCCGCGCTGGATATTGGCGTGCGCGGAACGGGTGTAGGACGCCATCTGCACCATGCGCTTGGCAAGGTCGGCGGCCTGCTCCACCGTTTCCCGGCTGGCGGGCGGCAGGGGGATGAGGACGATCGGTGTCGGGATGGTCGCGTCGACTGCCGCCGTGGCATCGTCCAGATCCAAGCTGCTGGTCGCGGATTTGAGATCGGCGAGAATGCCTGAAACGCGCGCATGCACCTCCGCATATTCAGCGGCGGTCGCCATGTCGCCGTCGGTCAAGGCGGCCTGCTGCGCCTGCTCCTGCGCGGCGTCGCGCTGTTGCCCCCCGGCGGACGCGACCGCGCTTACCGGCTGAACCGACTGCACGGGGCCGGTGCGCGGAACGGTCCTTTCGACCGGCGGCAATTCCCTGCGAGAAAAATAGTCGTTCATGACGCACCATTCTAATGCGTCCCCATGAAGCAAATACGGACGAACGTTCCTAAACTTTAGTTCACCACAAAAAGATTTTCTGGAACCTTTACAGCTTCTTGCCCTCGGCGTCGAAGCGCAGATCGTCCGGTACGGTGATGAAGGGCCGATCCATCTCGCTCGCCATCCGGTTTTCGACGCGGAAGACGAAGGCAAGCACGGTGGCGACGGCGCGATAGAGGCCTTCGTTGACGATCTGGCCCGCGCGGCTGGTGAAGTAGATGGCGCGGGCGAGTTCGGGATATTGGAGGACGGTGACGCCGTTCTGGTCGGCGAGGTCGCGGATGGCGGCGGCGATCGCATCGCACCCGCGTGCGACCACGACGGGTGCGGCGTCCTGCCCGGGCTTGTAGCGCAGCGCGACGGCGAAGTGGGTCGGGTTGGTGATGATGACGCTGGCTTCGGCGACGGCTTTGCGCGTCGACCCGCTTAATACCTCGAATTGCTTGCGGCGGATATGGCCCTTCAGCTCGGGTGAGCCTTCGCTTTCCTTATTCTCGTCCTTAATGTCCTGCTTGGTCATGCCGAGGCGCTTGGCCCGCTGCATGATCTGCGCCGGCACGTCGATGCCCGCGATCAGGAACAGGCCACCCGCCATGGTGAGGCAGGTGAGGATGAAGATGTTGCCGACATCGTGGATCGCAGGCTCGACGCCCATCTTGCCGAGGCCAGTGATCGCGGTGAGCCGATCCCACACCATCCAGATTCCGATGCAGCCGAGCAACCCGACCTTGGCGATCGACTTCACCAGTTCGATCAGGCTCTGCATCCCGAACATGCGCTTGATGCCCGTCATCGGGTTCATCTTTTCGGGCTTGGGAGCAAAGGCACCGGGGCGGAAGCCGAGCGAACCCAGCAACGCAGGCGCAGCGATCGCAGCGAGGAAAGTCGCGAGCAGCAGGCCAGCGACCGGCAGCGCGATACCGGACACGAGGCTCATGCCACGCTGCGCGGGGGAGAAGTCGACGATGTCTTCCCGCTTGAAGCGCAGCGCCTCAATCAGCATGTCGCGCAGCGCCTCGACCAGCGAGGGGCCGGTGACCGCGAGCCAGCCGATCCCCGCCATCACGACCAGCGCGGTGGCGAGATCCTTGGACTGGAGGATGTCGCCCTTCTTGGCGGCGTCATCCAACTTCTTCTGGGTTGGCTTTTCGGTCTTTTCACCCGACTGCTCGCCCGCCATGGTCAGGGACCTTCCGCGATCGAACGGGCCTGCTCAAGCCCCGACTTGAGCGCTCCGGTCAGCCCTTCGGCCATGATCGGCGCAGCGATGGCAAGCAGAACGAGGCCGGCCATCATGGCGACCGGCATGCCCACGGCGAACAGGTTGAGCTGCGGCGCGGCGCGCGCCAGCATGCCCATGACGATCTGTACCAGCACCAGCGCGAAGGCGACCGGCAGCGCGACGGTGACGCCCATGCCGAGCAGCGATCCGCCGAATTCGATCAGCCGCCAGATGGTGCCGTTCGACAACATGCCGCTGCCCGGCGGGATCGCGGCGTAACTTTGTACCACGAAGCTCGCCAGCATCAGGTGGCCGTCAAGGCCAAGCAGGATGAAGGTCGCGAGGATCGAGAGGAACTGGCCAACAACCTGCGTGCTCTGGCCCATTGCGGGATCGACCATCGCGGCGAAGTTCAACCCCATGGCGTTGCCGATCGTCTCGCCTGCGACGAAGGCGGCGGCGTAGCCGATCTGGACCGCGAACCCCATGGCGAGGCCAGCGAGCACTTCTCCCGCGACCATCAGCACGCCTTCAATGCTGGCGACGCCGTCCTGCGGCAGCACGATCGTCACGCTGTTGAGCGCGGCAAGGCCGAGCGCTAAGGCAAGGATCAGGCGCAACTGGATCGGCACCGACGGCGCGCCGAAGACGGGCGCGGCGATGAAGGCGGCGCCGGGCCGGATCATCGCGATCAGCCAGACCCATAGCTGGGTTTCCACGCCCTGAAAGCCGGGAGCGATCATTGCAGCAGGTCCGGGATACGCTCGAAGATTTCGCGCGTGAAATCCGCGATCAGCACCATGATCGACCCGCCGAACAGGACCAGCATGCCGCCGACGACGATCACCTTGGGAATGAAGCTCAACGTCTGTTCGTTGATCGAGGTCGCCGCCTGCACCATGCCGATGATGAGGCCGACGATCAGCGCCGGAATGAGCATGGGCGCGGTGGCAAGCGCCGTGATCCACAGCGCCTGCTGGGCCAATCCCATGAAGAAATCGGCGTTTTCCACGGATCAGGCAGCCCGCATCATGTCGCGAACGATCCCGCGAGGCTGCCCATGGTGAGCGCCCAGCCATCGACCAGCACGAACAGCAGCAGCTTGAACGGCATGGAGATGATCGTGGGAGACAGCATCATCATGCCGAGCGCCATCAGCGTGGACGCAACGACAAGGTCGATGATGAGGAACGGCAAAAAGATCATGAAGCCGATCTGGAAGGCGGTCTTGAGTTCGCTCGTCACATAGGCGGGCAGCAGGATCGAAAAGGGAATGTCGGCGGGCGTGCGGAATTGCGGTGCCTTGGCCAGACCCGCGAACAGCTTGAGGTCGCTCTCGCGCGTCTGCTTGGACATGAAGCCGTGCAGCACGCGGCCCGAGCGGCCGACCGCTTCCTCGATGCTGATCTGGCCCTGCCCATATGGAGTGTATGCCTGCGCGTTGATCGCGTCGATCGACGGGCGCATCACGAACAGCGAAAGAAAGAGCGCGAGGCCGACGAGTACCTGATTGGGCGGCGTCTGCTGAAGGCCGAGCGCCTGGCGCAGCAGCGACAGGACAATGATAATGCGGGTGAAGCTGGTCATCATGAGTACGAGCGACGGCAGCACCGTCAGCAGGCTCATGAGGATCAGGATTTGCAGCGACAGCGACAGCGAGCGACCGTCGCCCGACACCTGACCCATGGCGCGGCTCAGCGCGCCGCCATTATCGACCGGCGCAGCGGCGGGCGCGGCCTGCGCGAAGGCGGGGATCGCGAAGATCAGAAGCAATAAGACGACGGAGGTCAGCCCCGCGAAGGCAGGCAACCACCGTCCCATCCTTGCAGCCGGATCAGCGTCCCGCACGATAGGGGTCGCCTTCCGCGATCTTTTCGATGCGGCCACGGGTCACGGCGACGAGGATCTTCTTGCCCTCGAACTCCACGACGGCGAGCTTGCCGAACGCGCCCATCGGCAGCGCTTCGAGCAGCTTTAGGGACCGGTCGCTCTGCTGGCCAATCATGCCGGGCTGATATTTGCGCCACAGCCACAGCGCACCGAACGCCATGCCGCCGACCAGCGGCAGAAGGATCAGCAATTTGACGAAATACCAGAACATGGGGAACGGTCCGCGATTATGGTTAACGCTTCAAAGCGATCCGAACTTTATCGCCACAAAGCAAGCGTTAAAAGCATGAGCCAGATCAGCCGCGCCGTTCGATTCCAGCGAGGCGGTTCTCCGTCGCGGCGATATCGACGATGCGGATACCGTAGCGCCCGTTGACCGTCACGACCTCACCCTTGGCGATCAGCGCACCGTTGACCATGATGTCGAGCAGG
>CAJYHD010000083.1 GCA_913773715.1 uncultured Sphingobium sp. | reverse complement strand
CCCTGGAATGTCTATGGGACCGATGCCGACGCGGTCGATCTGCTGACCGGCGTCCGTTCCGCCGTCAGCGATCCCTCGCTCGTCACCGCCGTCGATGGATCCGGCATAGAAACGCCGATCGCTGGGGGCATCGACGCCGCCGTCACCGCCGCCCGCGCCGCCGACATCGTCATTCTCGCGCTCGGGGAAAGCCAGAAAATGTCCGGCGAAGCCCAATCCCGCACGGACATCACCATTCCGCCAGCACAGATGGCGCTGGCGGAAGCGATCGCCCGAACCGGCAAGCCGATCGTCGTCCTGCTCCGCCATGGCCGCGCTCTCGCCCTGCACGGCGCGGTCAGGCAAGCGCCCGCGATCCTTGCCACCTGGTTCCTCGGCTCCATGTCCGGCCCCGCCACCGCCGACATCCTCTTCGGCCTCGCAAGTCCGTCGGCCCGCCTGCCCGTCAGCTTCCCGCACGAAAGCGGCCAGGCACCCTATTATTATGCGCACAAAAATACCGGCCGCCCCAACCCGCCCGGCCCGCTCAAGGACTATAAAGCCCATTATCGCGAGATCCCTAATGCCGCCCTTTACCCCTTCGGTCATGGCCTGACCTATGGCAAAATCAGCTATAGCGGCCTCGACGTCGGCAGCGGTAAGCTCAGCGGAAACGGCGAACTCAAGGTCAGCGCCACGATCCGCAACAGCGGTCGCACCGAAGCGGTGGAAGTCGTCCAGCTCTACATTCGCGATGTCGCCGCCAGCCTGACCCGCCCCGTCCGCGAGTTGAAAGCGTTCCAGCGCATCGCCCTCAAACCCGGCGAGGCGAAACAGGTGTCGTTTGTCATCAAGCGCGACGACCTAAGCTTTCTCGGCCAGGATTTGCGCCCCGTCGCCGAACCCGGCCTCTTCCACCTTTGGATCGCGCCCTCGGCGGAAGCCGATGGGGCATCCGGCGCGTTCCGCTTGGCCTGAGTTCAGGCTGCACCTTTCGCGCCGATTGCCTTTCCGCCCCGGCCTGACGTAGGCTCACGCCATCATCAGACTGGAGCTTCCATGATCGACCGTCGCCATTTCCTCTCGTCCGCATCGGCGGGTGCGGCCATCCTCGCGGCCAGCCCGGCATTTGGCCGTGCCGCCGCGCCCCAGACCTACGCCAACCCCGCTCTCGCCGCCTTCATGGACCGTTATTTCGAGGAGCAGATCGACACCTCGCCGGAGACCGCGACCAGCTTCGGCCTCGACACCGGCAAGCGCGCTCCGCTGAAATCGCACCTCACCATCCCGACCCGGCAGCGCGAGGAGGAAGACCGCGCCCGCACCCGCGCCGCGCGCGCCGACCTCGGCAAGATCAACCGCGCATCTCTCGGGCCGCAGGACGGCATTTATTACGACACGATCGAAGCCAATCTCGATGCCGTCATCCGCACCTACGCCATTCCCTATGGCCAGGGCGGCTGGCCGCAAGTCTATCGCGTCAGCCAGGGCGGCGGGGCCTATCTCAACACCGGCGACTTTCTCGATAACCAGCACACGATCAAGACTGCCGCCGATGCGGAAGCCTATGTCTCGCGCGTCAAAGACTTCGCCGATGTCCTCGCCGCCGAGACGGACCGGATGGCTGAGGATTTCGACATAGGAGTCATCCCTCCCGACTTCATCCTCAACAAGACGATCGGTCTTCAGGCCGGCATGCTCGGCACAAAGCCTGCGGACTCCACCATAACGGGTTCCATCGTACGCCGCACGAAGGAGCAGGGAATCGCGGGCGACTGGGGCGCACGTGTGGAAAAGCTGTTGGCCGAACGTGTCTATCCCGCCCTCCAGCGGCAGAATGACGCGCTGAAGGCCGCGCTGCCCAAAGCGGGGCATGAAGCATCGGTCGCGCGGCTGCCGCAGGGAACGCAATATTACGCCAACAGCCTGAACTATATCACCACGACCCGGATGACCGCCGACGAAATACACAAGGTCGGTCTTCGCCAGGTCGCGGAACTGACGGCGCTTTCGGACGAGATGCTGAAGAAGCAGGGTCTGACCAGGGGCACGGTCGGCGAGCGCATGATCGCGCTCAACGCCGATCCCAAGAATGTCTATCCCAACACCGACGCCGCGAAGGTCGAACTGGTCGCGCATCTGAATCAGCAAATGGCCGCGATGGAAAAGTTGCTGCCCAAGGCGTTCGGCCGCCTGCCCAAGGCCGGTGTCGAAATCAAGCGTGTGCCGCCCGAAATTCAGGAAGGGGCGGCACAGGGCTATTACAACGCGCCCAGCCTCGATGGATCACGTCCCGGCATCTACTGGATCAACCTGACCGACACGGCGAACTGGCCGAAATATGGTCTGCCCACGCTCACCTATCATGAGGCGATCCCCGGCCATCATCTCCAGATCGCGCTGCAACAGGAAAGCGCCGCCGCGCCCAAGATCATGAACCTGCTCGGCTTTTCCAGCTATACCGAAGGCTGGGGGCTTTATGCCGAACAGCTTGCCGACGAGCTGGGCGCCTATGACAGCGATCCGCTGGGCCGCATCGGCCTCTATCAAAGCCTGTTGTTCCGCGCGGTCCGGCTGGTGGTCGATACCGGACTGCACTCCAAGAACTGGAGCCGCGAACAGGCCATTCGTTACTTCATCGACAACACCGGACGCGCCGAGGGCGGCGCGACCTCCGAGGTCGAGCGTTATTGCTCCTGGCCGGGCCAGGCCTGCGCCTACAAGGTCGGACATAATGAATGGCTGCGCCTCCGCGACAAGGCACGCAAGACGCTCGGAAGCCGCTTCGACATCCGCAGCTTCCACGACACCGCACTTGCCGGCGGCGGCATGCCGTTGACCGTGCTGGAGCGCGTGGTCGACAACTGGATCGCCACGCAGAAATCCCGGCCCGCATAATGGCTAAAGCAGGCTTCCGGCAGCATTCACCCTGCCGGAAGCCGGATGCCTTGAGCGGCAACTCGCTGATCTAGTCATCGGCCGGAAGTAAGTGGCGGAGAGGGTGGGATTCGAACCCACGTTACGGTTACCCGCAAACCGCATTTCGAGTGCGGCGCATTCGACCACTCTGCCACCTCTCCGCAGAAGGCCCGCTTGAATGGCGCACATGCGCCGCGTTCCCGGTCGAGCGGCGGCCATTAGCGAATGAAATCACCCTTGCCAAGCGCATAGAACGCTATTTTTCTTGTCTCTTCCCGGCGGTCTCCTAAATTGGACATATGAGAGACACGATCGAGATGTTCGGAACCGGCGTCAGCGCCCCTCCGATCGCCCACGCCCGCTTCAGCATTGGTGACGTCGTCCAGCATCGGATGTTCGGCTTTCGCGGCGTCGTGTTCGATATCGATCCGGTCTTCGCCAACAGCGACGAATGGTATGATGCGATCCCGGCGGACATGCGCCCGGACAAGCAGCAGCCCTTCTACCACCTGCTCGCCGAAAACGGTGAATCCAGCTATGTCGCTTATGTCAGCCAGCAGAACCTCGTCGTCGATGACAGCGACGAGCCGGTGGATCATCCGGCCATTACCGGTATGTTCGGTGACTATGCCGACGGCAAGTATCGCCTGCGTCCGACCCACCGCCACTGATAGACCGGCGCGGCGTAAAGCGCTGCGCTGGTTCATCGGTGCGGCGCTGACGGTCGCTGCCGTTCAGGGGGCTGCGCTTGCCGCGCCGCCAAATCCCGACCCGGTCTTTCCATTCTCGCGCGAGGTCGAAGCCTTTGCCAAGGCGGATGCCGGGCATCCCATCGCCTCCGACGCAACCTTGTTCATCGGCAGTTCCAGCATCCGCCTTTGGGATACCGCCGCCAGCTTTACCGGGATGACGACGGTCAATCGCGGCTTTGGCGGCGCATCGACGCCGCATGTGCTGCATTATTATGATCGGCTGCGTCCGCCGGGGCGGCTGCGCGCGATCGTCGTCTATGTCGGGGAAAATGATCTGGCAGGCGGCGCCACGCCGGACAAGGTGTCGAAAGACCTGCTGACGTTGCTGAAGCGGTTGCGCACCGATTATGCGCGCGCCGCCATCGCCTGCCTGTCGTTGAAGCCCAGCCCGCTCCGCTGGATGCTCTGGCCCAAGATGATGGCGGTGAACCAGGCTGTCATGGCGGCGGCAGGCAAGATGCGGATCACCTATCTCGATGTCGGCTCCTCGCTGCTGGCGCCTGACGGCCTTCCCGACGCCTCGCTGTTCCGCCAAGACGGTCTGCACATGAATCCGCGCGGCTATGAGCGCTGGACGCGGATCGTGCGCGGGTGGCTGGAGCAGAGGCCAGTGGGACGGCGAACCGCACTTTCCGATTGATCCACGCCCCAGCAACATTATTACGATCTTCACAGAGAAGAGCCGTGGGGCGGGAGACAAGATGATGACGACGAAGCCTCAGCCGACGGGCGAGCCAAGCGGCGGGATGGCCGAACTGACGCTGCGCGGCGTCATATTGGGCGCGCTGATCACGCTCGTCTTCACCGCCGCCAACGTCTATCTCGGCCTCAAGATCGGCCTCACCTTTGCCACGTCGATCCCGGCAGCGGTTATCTCCATGGCAGTGCTGCGGC
>CAJYHD010000082.1 GCA_913773715.1 uncultured Sphingobium sp. | reverse complement strand
AGCATCGACCGCGCCTGTCCCTCATAGGAGAGGCCATGATAGATTTCGTCGGAGATGATCGCGATCCCCTTCGCCGCGCAGACACGCGCGATCTCCACCAGTTCCTCCGCCGGGATGATCGTGCCGGTGGGATTGGCCGGGCTGGCGAGGATCAGACCATCAGGCGCAGGATCGATCGCGTCGATCGCCGCCGCGCTGATCTGAAAGCGCTCCTCCGGTCCGCAAGCGACTTCGATCGGCTCGAGATAGAGCGACTTCAGCACATTGCGATAGGCGACATAGCCCGGTCGCGCCGTCACAACCCGCGCGCCCGGCGCGAACAGGCTGGAGAGCGCCAGCACCAGCCCCGGCGATGCGCCGCAGGTCAGCAGCACCTGCTCCGCGTCGATCGAAACGCCATATTTCTCGGCATAATGCGCCGCGATCCGTCCTTTCAGCGCCTCGCTTTCCCAATAGCCCATGGGGTCGGTGTCGAGCACATGATGCGCCACCGCGATCGCGCCAGCAGGCGCGCCGGTCGATGGCTGGCCGAATTCCATGTGGAGTATCGACCGACCTTCGGATTTCAGGCGATGCGCCTCGCGGCTGATGGCGATGGCGTGGAACGGAGCAATTTCGGCAATCATGCTAACTTGCCTAAGCATCCGCGATGTTCAGGGCAACCGTGCCACCTTGTACAGCATGGCATCTATGAACGACACGATGCTCACCGCTTTGCAATATTATGGGGCAGGAGCAGCGACGATCGCGGCGCTCGTCGTATCCCTGAACCTGGGCCGCCGCGTGACCGGGTGGGCCTTCGTCCTGTTTGTCACCAGCTCGATGGCGCTGATCCTCTGGGGCTTTCTAGCCGAGGATAGCGAAGGGATAGGTTGGCAGAATGTCGCGCTGCTCGTCATCAATGCGACCGGCGTATGGCGCTATCTCTTCTCCAAACACGCGCCATCAAGCTAGGGCTTCATGCGGTCCGCATCCCCAGCATCATTTCCAATTCCCGGACATGCCGTTCGGCCGGGCGCGATTGGAACAGATCGCGGAAATCGACATAACCAAAACTCCGAATACGCTCGGCCAACGCGTAGCGGACGTCATCGTTCGTCAACGAGCGAATAACCTGTCCGAGTTTCTGAAGGCGGTCCTGTAAGTCCATCTTTTTGCCCTCCTGATAGTTTGGCTCAGGGGCATGTTTTGCCCCCCGTCAGACAAGGTGGCGGTCAGCTTGGCGATGCACAAGCCGCCAGGGATGGGCCGTGAGCCATTCACGCCGAGTTCAGCTTGTCGTCAGGGAAGGAAATGGATGCCCGACAAGGATTCGAACCTTGATTGACGGAGTCAGAGTCCGCTCTCTTACCATTAGAGGATCGGGCATCAGGAGCGAGGCTTCCCCCGCTCGGGATGCCGCAGATAGGCGCGAGCGCTGTGAGGGTCAAGCGCTTTTTGCGGCAATTTCGTCATGCGCCCGACCCGGAAAGGAAAGCCCGCCAGAGCCTTGATCCGGCTCGGCGGGCTAGCACTTTTGTCGATAGGGCGGGGCGATAGCTCGCCCCGCCAGCTACCGATTAGAGGTCCTTATTCCTCGTCGCTCTTCAGCAGGTAATCGCCCGCATCCGCATCGGTGCCGTGGGTTTCACCACCCACATTGCCGAGCGGATCGTTGCCGATCGCCGCTTCGGGACCCTGCGCCAGTTCGGCAGCATGCTCTTCGGCAGCCGTCTTGGGCGCGATCAGGTCGACCTGGCTCGAAGCACGGAGCGCGGCCCGCATCGCCGCGTCACGCGACGAGGCGGCAACCCGCATCCGGTTCATACCAGCGCCCGTACCCGCCGGGATCAAGCGGCCGACGATGACGTTTTCCTTCAGGCCTACCAGCGTGTCCTTCTTGCACTGAACCGCCGCTTCCGTGAGAACGCGGGTCGTTTCCTGGAAGGACGCCGCCGAGATGAACGAGCGTGTCTGGAGCGAAGCCTTAGTGATGCCTAGAAGAACCGGCTTGCCCGCCGCCGGCTGGAAGCCGGGCTGAAGCTTGCTGTTGATCTCGTCCATCTCTTCGCGATCGACCTGCTCGCCCACCAGCAAGGTGGTGTCGCCGGACTCGATGATCTCAACCTTTTGCAGCATCTGACGAACGATCGTCTCGATGTGCTTGTCGTTGATCTTCACGCCCTGCAAGCGATAGACTTCCTGAATTTCCGCGACCAGATATTCGGCCAGCGGCTCGATGCCGAGAACTTCCAGAATGTCGTGCGGGTCGGGCGAACCACCGATCAGGTTGTCGCCGCGCTTCACGAAGTCGCCTTCCTGAACGTCGATCACCTTGCTCTTGGGGATCAGATACTCGACCGGCTCGCCGCCATCTTCGGGATTGATGGCGATCTTGCGCTTCGCCTTGTAATCCTTGAGGAACTGGACGCGGCCCGACACCTTGGCAATGATCGCATTGTCCTTGGGCTTGCGGGCTTCGAACAGTTCGGCGACGCGCGGCAGACCACCGGTGATGTCGCGGGTCTTCGCGGCTTCGCGGCTGACACGCGCCAGCACGTCACCGGCCTGAACCTGCGCACCATCGTCGACCGACAGCGTCGCACCCACGGCCAGCATATAGCGGGCCGCTTCGCCCGACTGGTCGTCGAGCAGGGTGAGGCGCGGACGCAGATCTTCCTTGGTACGGGCCGACCCGCGATGTTCGATGACGACGCGCTGGGCGATACCCGTCGCTTCGTCGGTCTGTTCGGTCAGCGTCTTGTTGTCGATCAAGTCCTGATACTTCACGACACCGGGCTTTTCCGTGATCACCGGCATGGTGAACGGATCCCATTCGGCAATGCGGTCACCCTGCGCCACCTTGTCGCCATCGGCGAACAGGATGGTCGCGCCATAGGGCAGGCGATGGGTCGCGCGCTCGCGGCCCTCATTGTCGATGATCGCGATCTCGCCGTTGCGGGCGAGGCTCAGGCGACGGCCCTGCTTGTCGGTGATGGTCGGCATGTCACGCAGTTCGATCGTGCCGTCCGCCACGGATTCAAGGTTCGACGTTTCATTGAAGTTCGCCGCGCCGCCGATGTGGAAGGTCCGCATGGTGAGCTGCGTGCCCGGTTCGCCGATGGACTGCGCCGCGATGACGCCAACGGCTTCACCGATGTTGACCGGTGTACCGCGGGCAAGGTCACGACCATAGCACTTGGCGCAAACGCCCATCTTGCTCTCGCAGATCAGCGGGCTGCGGATCTTCACGGCCTGCGTGCCGATTGACTCGATCTGCGTGATCATGGCTTCGTCGAGCAGGGTGCCGATCGGGATCACGACGCTGCCGTCCTTCGTGTCGACGATGTCCTGTGCCGTGGTGCGGCCCAGGATACGCTCGCCGAGCGATGCGATGACCGAACCGCCCTGGACGATCGCCTTCATCTCCAGCGCCTTTTCAGTGCCGCAATCTTCCTCGACGACCGTGCAGTCCTGCGACACGTCGACCAGACGGCGGGTCAGGTAACCCGAGTTCGCCGTCTTGAGCGCGGTGTCGGCCAGGCCCTTGCGCGCGCCGTGAGTCGAGTTGAAATATTCAAGAACGGTCAGACCTTCCTTGAAGTTTGAGATGATCGGCGTTTCGATGATCTCGCCCGAAGGCTTGGCCATCAGGCCGCGCATACCGGCAAGCTGCTTCATCTGAGCCTGCGAGCCACGGGCACCCGAATGCGCCATCATGTAGATGGAGTTGATCGGGGCCAGACGACCGGTCTGCGGATCCTTGGGCTGCGCACGAATTTCGTCCATCATGGCGTTCGCCACCTGGTCGCCGCAACGGCTCCAGGCGTCGATCACCTTGTTGTACTTTTCCTGCTGCGTGATCAGACCGTCCTGATATTGCTGCTCGTAATCGGCCACCAGCGCCTTGGTCTCGTCGACCATGGTCACCTTGCTGTCCGGGATCACCATGTCGTCCTTGCCGAACGAAATACCGGCCTGGAACGCGTGGCGGAAGCCCAGCGCCATGATGGCGTCGGCGAACAGCACCGTGTCCTTCTGGCCCGTGTGGCGATAGACCTGATCGATGACGTCGCCGATTTCCTTCTTGGTCAGAAGGCGATTGACCACGTCGAAGGGAACCTTGTGGCTCTTGGGCAGGCACTCACCCAGCAGCATGCGGCCCGGCGTCGTCTCGAACCGCTTCATATACTGCTGACCGGCTTCGTCGGTCTGCGGCACGCGGGTCGTGATCTTGGTGTGCAGCGTCACGGCCTTGGCATAGAGCGCTTGATGCACTTCCTGCATGTCGGCCAGCAGCATGCCTTCGCCCGGTTCGCCTTCGCGTTCCATCGACAGGTAATAGATGCCCAGCACCATGTCCTGCGACGGCACGATGATCGGCTTTCCGTTCGCGGGCGACAGAATGTTGTTGGTCGACATCATCAGCACGCGCGCTTCCAGCTGGGCTTCGAGGCTCAGCGGAACGTGGACGGCCATCTGGTCACCGTCGAAGTCGGCGTTGAACGCCGAGCAGACGAGCGGGTGCAGCTGGATCGCCTTACCTTCGATTAGGACAGGCTCGAACGCCTGGATGCCGAGACGGTGGAGCGTCGGTGCGCGGTTCAGCATCACCGGATGCTCGCGGATCACCTCGTCCAGAATGTCCCAGACTTCCTTGCGCTCCTTCTCGACCCACTTCTTCGCCTGCTTCAGGGTCATGGACAGACCCTTGGCGTCGAGGCGGGCGTAGATGAACGGCTTGAACAGCTCGAGCGCCATCTTCTTGGGCAGGCCGCACTGGTGCAGCTTCAGCTCCGGACCGGTCACGATGACCGAACGGCCCGAATAGTCGACGCGCTTGCCGAGCA
>CAJYHD010000081.1 GCA_913773715.1 uncultured Sphingobium sp. | reverse complement strand
CGGCACAGGACAAGCAGCTCGCGTTCCTCAACGCCGCCTCCGACCGCCGCACCGTGACGCCGGATCGCGTCACGCCGCCAGCATCGCCGTTTATACTTCAGGCCGGAGCCGTCATTCCCGCCGCGCTCATCACCGGCATCCGCTCCGATCTTCCCGGCCAGATCACCGCGCAGGTGACGGAGAATATCTACGACAGCCCGACCGGGCGCATCCTGCTCGTGCCTCAGGGCGCGCGGCTCATCGGTCAGTATGACAATGCCGTCCAGTTCGGCCAGCGCCGCGTCCTGCTCGTCTGGAACCGGCTCATCATGCCGAACGGCCGATCCATCGTGCTCGAACGCCAGCCCGGCGCTGACGGCCAGGGCTTTGCCGGGCTGGAGGATGGCGTCGATTATCACTGGTGGGATTTGGCGAAGGCCGCCGGCCTCTCGACCCTGCTCTCGGTCGGCTCCGAACTCGCCGTCGATGATCAGGACCGGCTGCTGCGCGCCATCCGCAACGGTGGGCAGGACACGATCAACGACGCAGGTCAACAGATCGTCCGCCGCCAGCTCAACGTCGCGCCGACGCTGACCATCCGGCCGGGCTTCCCCGTCCGCGTCATCGTCACCCGCGACATCGTGCTCGAACCCTACAGGAATTGACCATGACCAAGCTGAAACTCGGCCCGATCGCCAACGACAAGCCCGTGAAGATCACGGTGGAACTGCCCGCCAGCCTTCACCGCGATCTCGCCGCCTATGCCGCCGTGCTCGCCCGCGAGACGGGGCAGCCCGTCACGGAGCCGATGAAGCTGGTCGTGCCGATGCTCGAACGCTTCATCGCGACGGATCGAGGTTTTGCGAAGGCTCGCCGTTCCGACACCGGTATCAATCCCGGCACTTCGACTGCATTATGGCCTCAGACGACCTGATGCGTCGTTCCCAACCGAGATATATGCCGACGACGTTCTCGTCTTGTCGAGTATCAGGTGTCGACGCGACGAAACTGCTTGCGATAGATGTTTGGGGGTATGCCGAGGCTCGACGTGAAGTGCAGCCGCAGATTGGTGGCGGTTCCCATGCCTGACCTGTCGGCGATGTGTTCCATCGACAAGTTCGTCGTCTCAAGCAGATTGCGGGCCAGGGCGAGCCGCTGTGTGGTCAGCCATGCCAACGGACTTTCCCCCGTCTCTTCGCGGAAGCGCCGTGCCAGTGTGCGACCGCTCATGGCGGCTGTGCGTGCCATCCGTTCGATCGTCCACGGCTCCGCCGGATCGCTCCGAAGGCGGTCAAGCAAAGCGCCCAGCGAACTGTCCGACCGCGCGAGGACCGGGCGCTCGATGAATTGCGCCTGCCCTCCGCTGCGATGCGCGGCAACTACAAGGCGTCGCGCCACGCTGTTCGCAGCCTCGGGACCAAAATCGAGGCGTACCAGATGGAGCAGCAGGTCGATGCCGGCGGCCGATCCGGCAGACGTGAAGACGTTATCGTCGCCCGCATAGAGCGTATCGGCATCCACGAGGACGGTCGGATAGGCCGCTTGCAGACGTTCGGCATAACGCCAGTGCGTCGTTGCGCGACGACCATCCAGAAGCCCTATCGCCGCCAGCAGGAAGGCGCCCGAACAGATCGACACCAAGCGCGCGCCGCGCGTGTGGGCGGCAAGTAGCGCGTCGCTGAGGGCGTCGGACGGAACCTCTCCCTCCGATCGCCAGCCAGGGATTACGATCGTCCCAGCTTCGCCCAGCACATCAAGGCCCTTGTCGACCTCGACCGCCAGACCCGCGTTCGTTGCCAGTCGGCCGGGCCGTTCGGTGCAGGCGGCAAACCTGTACCAGTCAGCCCCCATTTCCGGACGCGAGAGGCCGAAGACCTCGGCCGTGACGCCAAACTCGAACGCGCAAAGCCCATCATACGCGAGAGCTACGACGAGGCGATTGGGTGTGGCGGAGACTTTTGGCATGATCCTTACGATAAACGGCTATTCAGTCGCTGGCGAGGGGCAGTGTGGAAATGGCACAAAGCGTCACCAACAGGAGACGCTTCATGGCCAACGCCGTCATCGACATACCCGCAGCTCCGGCCTCGGAGGCCGAGGTGCACTTCGCAGATACCTTCCGTTTCGAGACGGATTGTTGGGACGTGCATGACGCGTTGTCGCGTCCTGAACCCGGCTTCGTGCTACTCGACGTGCGCGGCCCAGACATGTTCGCCAAAGGTCATGTGCCTGGCGCGATCAATCTGCCACACGGAAAGATCATTGCGTCCAAGATGGCGGCATGGCCGACCGATACGTTGTTCGTCACCTACTGCGCTGGTCCACATTGCAATGGCGCGGCGCGGGGAGCGCTACGTCTGGCAAAGCTGGCCAGGCCAGTGAAGATCATGACCGGAGGCGTGACAGGATGGATCGACGAGGGTTTCTCGCTGGAGGGCGGTCAACCGGGTGCCTGATCCCTTCATGACAATCTACGCGAAAAATGACGGCCTTTGCATCCGCCCAGCAACTGGAGCCGATGCAGAGGCCATGCTCCGGCTGATCCACTGCCATGCCGCATATGAACATGGGCGGGCCAGCGTCAGCGAAGCGGCCCTACGTTCAGCTCTGGACGGCACGCCGGCCGTCCTGGCGGCCTGGATTGCCGTCCAGGGCGGCGGGCTGGTCGGATACGCGTCCGCGACGGTGGACTTTTCGACATGGACCGGACAGCCATTCCTCTATCTCGACTGCCTGTTCGTGCAGGACGGCTGCCGAGGCCTTGGTATTGGGGCGAGGCTGTTGGCAGCGGTGCGCGCCCACGCAGCGGAGCGCGAGTTAGCAGAAATCCAATGGCAGACACCCGATTGGAACGAAGACGCAATCCGGTTCTATCGCCGCGAAGGGGCGTCGTTCCTGCCGAAAGCACGCTTCTTCCTGTCAGCAAGATAAAGCGTGCGCGGGGTGCCGCGACCGCATGAGCGCGAATGCGGCACGCTACAAACCGCAGATCACACTCCATGGTTCGCTTAATTCCGGGCCGCACGAGTGCCCGGAACCCAGCCGCGAACGACGGAGGATTCCATGCCCACGCAACGCTGCCGCGCCCCAAGGGGACGGCCCCGCCATGCAGCGCCGAGGGCGCTTCCCGACGATCTTTACGCCTATGGCGACGATCCAGTGCGACAGAGGCGCAACCCATCGCCGGACGCATCGGACATCGAGAAGCTGCACGTCTTCGACGATTGGCCCGAGCGCGTTCCGATCACGATAGCCGAAGTCGATATTTTCGAACGCTATTTCGGCGACGTTCTCGATCGGCTCTTTCACCCGGTCGCTGGACCGAAGGTCGATGAACCCGCCTTGCATTCGTTACCATCTGATGGTAACAATAAGCCGTGAGTGAGGATCGTGACCCGAGCCTCGACATGCTTCTCGACCTCGACGGTCAGGTGCTCGTCGTCGATCCCGAAGGTGGCCATTGGGTGAAGTTCGTCGTCACCCGCGTTCCGGCGTCGCCGGAAAAGCCGCACGGTCTCGACTACTCGCTCACGCTTCACGGCCCTTCGGGCGAACGGTTGGTCGGTTTCGATAACGCTCATCCGGTCGACCGTGGCAGGAGTGGCGAGCCGATGGACCATCGGCATCGCCTCCAGACCGTGAAGCCTTATGCCTGGGAAGACGCGGCCACG
>CAJYHD010000080.1 GCA_913773715.1 uncultured Sphingobium sp. | reverse complement strand
CGCTCAAGGTCAATGTCGACGCGGCGCTGAAACATGCCGAAGGCGTCAAGACAGTCCTCGTCGTCAAGGCGACGGGCAAGGACGTGCCGATGACGGAAGGCCGCGACCTTTGGCTGCATGACGAAGCGGCGAAGGTCGATGCCGATTGCCCGCCCGAGCCGATGAACGCCGAAGATCCGCTCTTCATCCTCTACACCTCCGGTTCTACCGGCAAGCCCAAGGGTGTGTTGCACACCAGCGGCGGCTACCTGCTATGGGCCAGCCTCACGCACGAACTCTGCTTCGACTATCTCCCCGGCGACATCTACTGGTGCGCCGCCGACATCGGCTGGGTCACCGGCCACAGCTATATCGTCTATGGCCCGCTCGCCAACGGCGCGACGACGCTGATGTACGAGGGCGTGCCAAACTGGCCGACGCCCTCGCGCATCTGGGAAATCGTGGACAAGCATCAGGTCCAGATCCTCTACACCGCCCCAACGGCGCTACGCGCCCTGATGAAGGAGGGCGACGATCACGTAAAATCGACCAGCCGCGCCTCGCTCCGCGTCCTCGGCACGGTCGGCGAACCGATCAACCCGGAAGCATGGCGCTGGTACTACAGCGTCGTCGGCGAAAATCGCTGCCCGATCATCGATACATGGTGGCAGACCGAAACGGGCGGCGCGCTGATCGCCCCCTTCCCCGGCGCGACGGACCTCAAGCCCGGTTCGGCCACCCTGCCCCTCCCCGGCGTGCTGCCGCAGATCGTGGACGCGGAGGGCAAGGTGCTGGACGGCGCGGCTGAGGGCAATCTCGTCATCGAACGCAGCTGGCCGGGTCAGATGCGGACCGTCTGGGGCGATCATGACCGCTTTTTCCAGACCTATTTCACCACCTATCGCGGCAAATATACGACGGGCGACGGCGCGCGCAGAGACGCGGACGGCTATTACTGGATCACCGGCCGTGTCGATGACGTCATCAACGTCTCGGGCCATCGCATGGGCACCGCCGAAGTCGAAAGCGCGCTCGTCCTCCACGAAGCGGTCGCGGAGGCCGCCGTCGTCGGCATGCCCCATGACGTGAAGGGTCAGGGCATCTATGCCTATGTGACGCTCAACAGCGGCGTGGAGCCGTCCGACGACCTGCGCCAGACGCTGGTGAAGTGGGTCCGCAGCGAGATCGGCCCGATCGCCACGCCCGACGCGATCCAGTTCGCGCCCGGCCTGCCCAAGACGCGTTCGGGCAAGATTATGCGCCGAATCCTGCGCAAGATCGCGGAAGGCGAAGTCTCGGCCCAGGCGCTCGGCGACACCAGCACGCTGGCCGACCCGTCCGTCGTGGACAATCTGGTCGAAAACCGCGTCGGCTGATCTTGTCCCCTCCCACAAGCGCGAGGCGACAATATGCAATTCCTCTAATCGTCACCCCGGACTTGATCCGGGGCCCCGCTTACCTTGCCCGCCTGTCCTATTCACCCCCACGCTGCCATCCCGATCCTATACCCCGAAGCATTCCGATAGGATCGGGCTTGAGCAGCATTATGTCGTATTTTGCGGGAAACATCCGAAGTTAAGCGGCGACTCCCTGCATTTACTAGGGCGCTCCCGGCGCTCCAGCATTGGATTAGCGTCATCCAACGCCTAGATAGCGCACAATGCCCCCAGATACTGCCAATACCGCGCCCATTCCGCCCGCTTGGGCAACGCTCAAGCGCTTCATACCCTATCTCTGGCCTGCCGACGCGCCTGCGCTGCGCCGCCGGGTTTCGATCGCCATGGGTCTCGTGCTGCTGGCCAAGATCGTCAGCCTCGCCATGCCCTTCGCCTACAAGGGCGCGGTCGATCGCATGGCGCCCGGCCTCGAACCAGCCGTCGGCCTCGCCGTCGCGCTCGTCGTCGCCTATGCCGGGGCGCGCTTCGGGAGCGTCCTCTTCGACAATCTGCGCAACGCCGTCTTTGAGAAGGTGGGACAGGAAGCCGGCCGCCGCCTCGCCGACGACGTCTTCGTCCACCTTCACCGCCTGTCGCTGCGCTTCCACCTCGACCGCCGCACCGGCGCGGTCACCAAGATCGTCGAGCGCGGCACCAAGAGCATCGACACGATGCTCTACTTCCTGCTGTTCAACATCGCCCCGACGATCGTCGAGCTGCTCGCGGTCTGCGTCATATTCCTCGTCAAGTTCGGCTGGGGCCTCGTCGCCGCGACGCTGGCGATGGTCGGCCTCTATATCTGGTTCACCCGTATGGTGACTGAGTGGCGTAACCAGCTGCGTCGCGACATGGTCGACATGGACACGAGCGCCGTCGCCCATGCCGTTGACAGCCTGCTCAACTTCGAGACGGTCAAATATTTCGGCGCTGAACAGCGCGAAGCCGATCGCTATGGCGCGGCGATGCGCCGCTATGCCCGCGCGGCAGTCAAGTCGGAAAACAGCCTCGCCTGGCTCAACATCGGCCAGTCGCTCATCACAAACCTCATGATGGCGGGTGCGATGGGCTATACCGTCTGGGGCTGGAGCCGCGGGCAATTCTCGACCGGCGACGTCGTGCTGGTGAATACGCTCCTGTCGCAGCTTTTCCGACCGCTCGATTTGCTCGGCATGGTCTATCGCACGATCCGGCAGGGCCTGATCGACATGGAGGCGATGTACAAGCTGATCGATACGGAGACGGAAGTGGCGGACGCGCCCAACGCCCCAGCGCTACATGTCACGGCGGGTGAAGTCCGCTTCGATGACGTCCGCTTCGGCTATGATCCCGCGCGCGAAATCCTGCACGGCGTCAGCTTCACCGTCCCGGCGGGCAGGACATTGGCGATCGTCGGGCCATCGGGCGCGGGCAAATCGACCATCGCCCGCATCCTCTTCCGCTTCTACGACATCCAGTCCGGCCGCGTCTCGATCGACGGGCAGGACATATCCGGCGTCACACAATCCTCGCTCCGCTCGGCCATCGGCATCGTGCCGCAGGACATGGTCTTGTTCAACGACACGATCGGCTACAACATCGCCTATGGCCGCGAAGCTGCCAGCCAGTCGGAGATAGAGGCGGCGGCGCGCGCCGCACAGATTCACGACTTCATCCTGAGCCTGCCCCAAGGCTATGAAACCCGCGTGGGTGAGCGCGGCCTGAAATTATCGGGCGGCGAAAAGCAGCGCGTCGCCATTGCCCGCACCTTGCTCAAGGATCCGCCCGTTCTGGTCCTCGACGAAGCGACCAGCGCACTCGACAGCCGCACCGAAACCGAAATCCAGACCGTGCTACGCGACATCAGTCGGAAGCGGACCACCCTCGTCGTTGCTCACCGACTCTCGACGGTGGTCGATGCGGATGAAATCATCGTGCTGGATAAGGGGCGGATCGTGGAGCGCGGTCGCCATGCCTACCTCGTCCGCGCCGATGGCCTCTACGCCGCCATGTGGGCAAGGCAAGCGGTCGAGCGGGCGGACATGCGGACGGAAGCTGGTATCGAAGATATGTTCGAGGTCGCGACGCCCCCCTGACGTTCCATCAGAAGGGCGTCGGCAGATCAGTTATGCGTCGTCACCGTAGTCGTAGTGCTTTCGGCAACCGCAGTCCGGGGCGCGCTCGTCCGACGGACAACCTTGCGCTTGGCCGCGACCTTACGGGTGGCGGTAGTTACAGGCGCACTTTTTACGGTTTCGGTGGTGACAGTGGTGCTGGCTGGCGGTGTCGCCGCTGCCATAGCAGCCGAAGCGCGGGCCGCCTGCGCGTCAGCCGCAGCGGATGCAGCCGCCTGTTCAGCCGCACTGGCGCGAGCGTTAGCCGCGTCCGCCTGCTGCTGCGCGCTCAGCGTCGCGTCATTCTGCATCTGCGCATTGGCGTCGGCATGACGCTGGCTCTCACCCACGGCGGTATCGGCATATTCCTGCGCCTTGATGGCCGAGGCGATGGATTCTTCCTTATCGCCGCTCTTGAGCTGCTCCTGGGACAGCCGCAACGACGCCTGTGCCTTGGCCATGAGTTCGGGTGACACGTTGAGCTTGCTGGCAGCGTCGATCTTGCCCTGTGCCTGACCGATGGCGGCGCGGGCGCGGTTGGCTTCGCCGGCAAGAGCCGGGGTTGCGAGGATCAGAAAAGCCGATGCAGCGGTCAGGCTGCGCAGAGTCGTTTTGCGAAAGGACATAATGTCTCTCCTGTCATTATCGTGACGGCGGGAGAAACGACGCTCGGTTAACTTAGGTTCCTTTATCTGGGGTTCAGGAAAGGCGCCGCGACTTCGGGCGGAACGCGCATCAAACGCCCGCTTTCCTTGTCGATCATCGCCCAGGTCGATCGCGCCGACACCTTGACCTTGCCATCGGGGCCGGTGAATTCGATCAGCCGGTCGAAGCGGGCACCGCGCGGCTCATCCGGAATCCAGGTCCGACCCGTCACCGTCTCGCCAACGCCGACGTTGCCGCGATAGTCGATCTCGTGCCGGGTCACGACCCAGATATAGGCGTCGACATGGCTAGGCTCGGCGTCATGATTCCAGTGCTCGACCGAGAGCTGCTCCATCCACTGGACCCAGACCGCATTGTTCACATGACCAAGCACGTCGATGTGCTCGGGCTGGGCGATGATCTGCTTGGTGAAGGACGACGCCATCAGCCTTCTACACCCAGTTGCCACAGGATGAAGGCGAACTCTTCGGCCGTCTCGGTCAGACTCTCGAACCGGCCGGACTTGCCGCCATGGCCCGCACCCATGTTGGTCTTGAGCAGCAGGATGTTGGAGTCGGTCTTGTTCGCCCGCAGCTTCGCCACCCACTTGGCCGGCTCCCAATAGGTCACGCGCGGATCGTTGAGGCCTGCGGTCACCATCAGCGGCGGGTAGGCCTGGGCCTTCACGTTGCTGTAGGGGTCATAGGACAGGATCGTCTCGAACGCCGCCCTGTCCTCGATCGGGTTGCCCCATTCGGGCCACTCGCCCGGCGTTAGCGGCAGCGTCTCGTCCAGCATCGTGTTGAGTACATCGACGAACGGCACATGCGCCACCACCGCACCCCACAGGTCTGGGTCGGAGTTGATAACGGCCCCCATCAACTCGCCGCCCGCCGATCCGCCCGAAATGCTCACCTTCCCCTTCGATGTATAGCCAAGGTCGATCAGTCCCTTCGCCACATCCACGAAGTCGTTGAAGGTGTTGGTGCGCTTTTCCAGCTTGCCGTCGAGATACCATTGCTGGCCAAGGTCGTCGCCGCCACGAATATGCGCCAGCGCAAAGGCGAAGCCGCGATCGAGCAGCGACAGCCGCGCCGTCGAGAAGCCCGGCTCCATCGCGATGCCGTACGCGCCATAGCCATAGAGATGCAGCGGCGCGCTGCCGTCGCGCGGCAAGTCCCTTGGGTAGACGATCGATACCGGGATCGGCGTCCCGTCCCGCGCCGCCACCATCAGCCGTTCGGTCGCATAGCGATCCGCGTCATAGCCCGACGGAATGTCCTGAACCTTCAGCACCTCGAGCGCGCCGGTATCGAGATGATAATCATAGATCGTGTCGGGAGTGACCATCGATTCATAACCGATGCGCAGCTTGGTCACATCATATTCGGGATTGTCGTCGAGGCTCGCCGAATAGCTCGCTTCGGGGAAGGGGATGCGCTTCGCCGCATGCGTCGCATAATCGCGCAATTCGATCTGATCGAGACCGTCCTGTCGCCCCTCGGTGACATAGAAGCCCTTGAAGAGCGTGAAGTCGGTAAGATAGAAATGGGGGTCGGGCGTGATGATTTCTGCCCATTCCGCCGGGGCGTCGAGCGTTGCCTTCACCAGCCGGAAATTAGGATGCACATCGTTGGTGCGGATATAGAGCGTCCCCTCATGCTCATCGACGTCATATTCTCGTCCCGCCTGCCGCGACGCCACCAAGAGCGGTTTGGCGGTGGGGTCGTCGGCGGGCACCAGCCATGCTTCGCTCGTCACATGGTCGCCCGTCGCGATGACGATCCACTTTTCCGATGAGGTGAGGCCGATCGAAACGCGAAACCCCTCGTCGTCCTCGTGGAAAAGCTCGACGTCGTTCTCCAAGCCCTGCCCCAGCCAGTGCAGCCGGGCATTGTCGGTCCGCCAATTCTCGTTTGCGATGCCGTAAAGCAGCCCCTTGCTGTCGCTGGTCCAGACGAGGGACGAAAGCGTATCGGGAATAATTTCGGGCAGGATTTCGCCGGTCGTCAGATCCTTGATCCGCGCCTCGAACCGCTCCGACCCGTTGGTGTCGATCGCATAGGCGAGATAGCGGCCATCGGGACTGACCGACATCGTGCCCAGCCGGAAATAGTCATGCCCCTCCGCCAGAGCCGGCTCGTCCAGGATCAGTTGATCTGGCCCGCCCGCAACGGGCCTCCGATACCATTTGCGATATTGCGCCCCAACCTCGAATGCGCGCCAGTAGATATAGTCGCCATCTTTCTGCGGGACAGACTTGTCGTCTTCCTTGATGCGCCCCTTCATCTCCGCGAACAGCGTGTCGACCAGCGGCTTGTGCGGCGCCATCGCGTTCTCGAAATAGGCGTTTTCCGCCTCCAGATAGCCAAGCACCGCCGCGTCCTTCACCTCCGGGTAGCCCGGATCGCGTAGCCACGCATAATCGTCCGCCACGCTGAGGCCATGATGATCGATGCTGGAGGGGCGGCGGTCTGCAAGCGGCGGCGTGATCGGATCGGTCATTCAGGGTCCATGTCTGTTCGGTTCGGGACGCGCTGGCTTTAGCGCACTGGCCCCTCTATGTTGTCGACATGCCGTCCAGCGCAAGGGGCTGGACGATCCGAGGGAATTTTGATGTCGACTTATGAAGACCGCCTGAAAGCTCTGCGTGACCAACTGGCGCGCGTTTCGCTCGATGGTTTCGTGGTGCCGCTGACCGACGAGCATATGAGCGAATATGTCGGCGCTTACGCCCAGCGCCTTGCCTGGCTGACCGGATTTCAGGGATCGGCGGGCAGCGCGGTCGTGTTGCCGGAGGAAGCGGCGATTTTCACTGACGGGCGCTACACGTTGCAGGTGCGCGAGCAGGTCGATAGCGCGCACTGGCAATATGAAAGCGTGCCGCAGACCTCCGCTGCCGAATGGCTGGGTAAGCATGCGCCCCAGGGCGGCCGGATCGGCTATGATCCCTGGCTGCACACCCGCGCCTGGGTTGCGCAGGCGACTGCGGCGCTGGCCGAGCGCGGCGCGGAACTGATCGCAGTCGATACCAACCCGATCGATGCCGTGTGGCCCGATCGTCCGGCGCCGAGCAAGGCGAAGCTGGTGGTTCAGG
>CAJYHD010000079.1 GCA_913773715.1 uncultured Sphingobium sp. | reverse complement strand
CAGCCGATCCGGGTATCCGCACCGCCTCCAGCACGTTCCACCGTGACCATGCCGTCCGATTCGAGTGCCTCGCCCTCATGTGCCCCCGGCCCCTCGCCCCACCGAATGGCGAGGTCGAGATTGGCTTCGGTGAAATCGAGCGAATCGTCTGCCGCAACCAGCGAGAAGCTGAGGCCAGGCTGGCTGATCGCATAAGCGGCAAGGCGTGGCTGAAGCCATTTGGCCGTTATGTCGCGCGGTGCGGCGATGGTCAGCGCATTGCTGGACTGCCCCGCCTGCATCGCGCGAACCGCTTCTTCAAACTCCAGAAATCCGGCGCGCAGCGCATCGAGACCGGCTTTGGTTTCCGGCGTCAATTCAAGCCCCTTGGGCGTACGGCGGAAGAGGACGACGCCCAGCATATCTTCCAGCGCGCGAATCTGCTGGCCCACGGCAGCGGGCGTCACCGCCAGCTCATCCGCAGCGCGGGTAAAGGACAAATGTCGCGCCGCCGCGTCGAGCACGCGCAGGCCGTTAAGCGGCAGATGCGTTCGCTTCATTCCGCTACCGCCGGCGCGATCAGCGGGAAGTGCGGGATGGCGACGTCGAACGACTCGCCGCCAAGGCCAAGCATGGAATAATGGCCCTTCATCGATCCGGTCGGGGTTCCGAGCGGGCAGCCGGACACATAGTCGTAGCTCTTGCCTGGCTGTACCACCGGCTGTTCGCCAACGACGCCATCGCCCTCGACCTCATGTTGGTGGCCGCGGCCATCGGTGATGATCCAATGCCGCGTCAACAGCTGCACCGGGTCTTCGCCCTGATTTTCGATACGGATATGATAGGCCCAGAACCAGCGCCCGCGATCCGGCTCCGATTGTTCGGGCAGGAAGGTGACGGAGACATGCACCGTCACGTCCCGCGTCGTCGCATGGAAAGGGAAGAAGGCGAGCATCGTCGTCATGGCCGGACCATTGCGCGCTGCCCCCTGCCCCGTCAACGCCCTATCGCATGCAGCGCCTGATCGAGATCGGCGATGACGTCGTCGGCATCCTCCAGCCCGACATTGAGCCGCAACATGTCTTCGGTGATGCCCACTTCCAGTCGCGCCGCTTCCGCCATGCCGAAATGGGTGGTGGAGGCGGGGTGCGTCATCAGCGACCGAGAGTCGCCGATATTGTTGGATATGTCGACCAGTTCGAGCGCGTTGAGCAAGCCATGCGCTTCCGCCCGGCCGCCACCGACGTAGAGCGAGAAGATCGGACCGGCCATCGCCATCTGGCGCATAGCAAGGTCGTGCTGCGGATGACTTTGCAGGCCGGGATACAGCACCTTCGCGACGCGCCCTTCCAGGAAGGATGCGACCTTCAGCGCATTCTCACTCTGACGGCGGATGCGCAAGTCGAGCGTTTCCAGCCCTTTGAGTACGACCCAGGCATTGAAGGCACTGAGAGTCGGGCCAGTATTGCGGTGGAAGGGCAACAGCGTGTTGAGGATGAAATCTTCGCTGCCACAGACAGCACCTGCCAGAACGCGCCCCTGCCCGTCCATCATCTTGGTCGCGCTATAGGCAACGACGTCCGCGCCGAAATCCATCGGTCGCTGAAGCGCCGGTGTCGCAAAGGCGTTGTCGACGACGCTGATGATGCCGTGCGCCTTCGCTAGCCCGCAAATGGCCGTCAGGTCCGCCACATCCATCGTGGGATTGGCGGGCGTCTCGAAGAAGAAGACCTTGGTATTGGGACGGATCGCCGCCTCCCACGCCGCATTGTCGCGCGCATCGACGGTCGTCGTTTCGATCCCGAACTTGGGCAGCAGCGTGTCGGTCAACCAGCGGCAGGAGCCGAACAGCGCCTTGCCCGCAACGACATGGTCGCCGACCGACAACTGGCACAGCAGCGCCGCCGTCATCGCCGCCATGCCCGTCGCCGTAGCGCGGCACGCTTCCGCGCCTTCCAGCAAGGCAATACGCTTTTCGAGCATTTCAACGGTCGGGTTCTGGAGGCGGCTGTACGTCATGCCTTGCTGATCGCCGGCAAAGCGCGCGGCCGCGTCCTCTGCCCGGTCGTAGCAATAGCCGCTCGTCAGGAAGAGCGCCTCCGACGTTTCGCCGAACTCGCTGCGAGCCGTACCGCCGCGCACGGCGAGCGTCGCAAGTTTCCAGTTCTTGGTGATCTCAGGGTTCTGACCGCTATTCCGCTTCATATCGCCTTCCGCACATCGTCCGACACGGCCACAGGCCCGACACGGGGGGTCGCGCCGCCCAGTATCTCGGCCATCTGGCTCCTGTCGCCATTACCGCCCGAGAGGATTACCGCAACCTTCTTGCCTGCCATTCGATCCTTTTCCTGCATCAATGCAGCCAGGGCGACGGCACCGGCACCTTCGGCCAGGTTATGGGTATCCTCCCAGTAAATGCGGATCGCGGCTGCGACTTCGTCATCAGTCACAGCGACGAACCGATCGGCGCGCGGCCCGAAATAATCGAGCGCGGCCTGAACCGGAGTGCAGACCGCGACGCCATCGGCGAAGGTATAGGCGGTCGGGCTGGCTATCAGTCGGCTGGCTTCAAAGGATCGCTTGGCGGCATCGACATGGGCCGACACCACGCCGACTATCTTCGTCTTCAGACTCAGCGCATCACGTGCCGCGATCGTGCCGCACAGGCCCGATCCGCAGCCGACCGCGACATACACCGTATCGAGGTCGGGCACCGCGTCGAACAACTCCAGGCCATAGCTCGCCACGCCGCGCACCAATTCATCGTGATAGGGTGGCACCATGAACAGCCCCTGCTCCATGGACAGCTGCGCCGCATGCGCCTTGGCACTGTCGAAGTCATGGCCATGCTCGATCAGAGTCGCCCCGAACGCGCGCATTGCCGCATTCTTTTCCAAGGCATTCCCATGCGGAACGACGATAGTGGCGGAAAGTCCGGCAGCGCGGGCCGCGCGCACCTGTGCTTGTCCATGGTTGCCACGCGTCGCCGTGACGATGCCTGTCACCTGCGGATGCGTACGGCGCAGCCAGTCGATGTAGGTGATCGCACCCCGCACCTTGAAAGCGCCGGTGGGCGTATGATTTTCATGCTTCACCCATGTCTCGCACCCGGTACGGATGCCGAGCAGCGGCCAAGCATATTGCGGCGTCGGCGGTACCTGCGCGTGGACCATGCGGGCTGCATAGCGAAGCGAGGAAAGCGTGAAATCCGTCATTCCGCGCCAATATCGATCTCTTCCACAACCAAACAGGACCGAAGTGTCGCAACTGGCCTTACGTCACGCTGCGTAACGCGCTGGCCCTTCCAGATGCTGGAAGAGATTCTCTTCCTCCCAATCCATCAGATCGTAGAGACCATTTTGAAGGCCAAGCACCGCTGCGCGATAGCCAGCCCAGTCCCGTCCCATCTCGGCTGGTGTCCATTGCTTGATGTGATCGCTATAGCGAAGAAACAAAGCACGAAACTTTGCACCATGCTCCGCCGCAACGGCCTTCGCTAAAGCATTGTTCTGATATCGCAACGTTGCTGTCGCGACATCTTCGCGCAACATGTGATCACGAAATCGCTTCGAAAAGGCGATGCGCCGTCGCATGATGTCCGCCCGGTCGGGAGGATCGATCATCATCAGTTGCGAGAATTCCCGCATCTGAGCACGCAGATCATCATGATCTGCCTTCAACTCAACCGGCATGTGCCGCAACCCCTGCTGTTTCCCACAGGCGTAAGGCTCATCAGGTTAAGAATTTCTTCGGTTCGCGACGAGCCGAAAGGAGTCAGAGAACAGCGAGAACCGCGTTGCCCATTTCTTCGGTCGAGAAAGTGCCGCCGAGATCCGCCGAGCGCGCGCCACCCGCCAGCGCCTTCGCCACCGCCGCCTCGATCCGGTCAGCCTGTTCGTTGAGACCAAGCGAATAGCGCAGGAGCATTGCCGCAGAAAGGATGGTGGCAAGCGGATTGGCTTTGCCGGTTCCGGCAATGTCAGGTGCGGAGCCGTGAATCGGTTCATATAGCCCCTGGCCGCTGCCGTTCAGCGTCGCGGACGCCAGCATACCGATCGACCCGACGCACATGCTCGCCTGATCGGACAGAATGTCTCCAAACAGGTTGCCGGTGACGATCACGTCGAACTGGCCGGGGTTGCGCACGAGCTGCATCGCGGCATTGTCGACATACATATGGCTCAAGGCCACATCGGCATATTCCGCCGATACCGCAATCACCACGTCGCGCCACAACTGGCTGGTTTCCAGCACGTTCGCCTTGTCCACCGAGCAGATCTTTCCGCGACGGGCGCGCGCCGCTTGGAAACCGCTATGAGCGATGCGGCGCACTTCGGCCTCGTTGTAGGACATGATGTCATAGCCTTCACGCAGGCCATCGGCGGTGGTGCGGAAGCCCTTCTCGCCGAAATAGACATCGCCATTGGTCTCGCGCACGATCAGCAGGTCGATCGCGCCCGCGACTTCGGGCTTCAATGCGGATTCGCCCGCCAATTCGGGGAAAACCTTGGCCGGGCGCAGGTTGGAGAAGAGGCCCAGCTCCTTGCGCAAGCCGAGGATCGCCTGTTCGGGACGCAGATGCCGTTCCAGCGAATCGCAATCGAAATCGCCGACAGCGCCGAACAGGATCGCGTCGGCACGCTTGGCGATTTCGAGCGTTTCAGGCGGCAGCGGATGGCCGACCGCCTTGTAAGCTGCGCCGCCGACCAGACCCTCTTCATAGGTCAATCCATCGATCTCCAGCGCGTCGAGAACCCGCTTCGCCTGCGCCACGATTTCGGGACCGATGCCGTCTCCGGGGAACAGGGCGATCAACATGGCGGCGGCAACTCCTGCTGGAAATGATGGCTGCCCCTTATGGAACCCAGGCGGATCAGGCAACCGCCCTTTTCAGCCGGTCCACCAGCCTCTCGCGCGCCGCAAGGATGTCGCTGCGCCAGTCGGTCAGCACGGATCGCTCAAGGAAGAAGCCGGTGAGGCGAAGGCCATCGATCACCTGGTCCCAATCTCCCGAGCCGCCTTCCAGCAAGAACGACGGTAAGGGAAGAAGCCTGTCTTCATAGCCGATTGCGCCTTCGCGGCTGACGGCAGCGGCGCTGCGAGGCGACACATAGGCAAGATCGCTTGCATCACCGCCCGCCGCGCATCGGTTGAGGTCTAGGCCGAAGCCGAGTTCGGCGAGCAGCAGCAATTCGTATCGCACGAGTGCCGCTGCCCATCCGCGCGCGGCCGGCGCAGCCTCGATCG
>CAJYHD010000078.1 GCA_913773715.1 uncultured Sphingobium sp. | reverse complement strand
GAACCCAGAGTATTTCGCGACAGCCGTCACCCGCGTCACCGCCGCCTACGAAGCGGCACAAGCTGAGAGCCCCCAACATGTCTAACATTCAAGGCCAATCTCCGGTCCCGCAGCCTATTGGTCGCCTGCTGCTCCGGCCTGAGGTCGAGCATGAGACTGGCCTGAGCCGGTCCACGATCTACCGGCTCATGGAACAGGGCAAGGTTCCACGCCCTCTTCGGACAAGTCACCAGCGAGTCGCGTGGCCGCTTTCAGTAATTGAGGCGTGGAAAAACTCTCGGCCCGTCGCGGACCCCTCGAACATCTAACCGGCGAACCCAGGGGGTATCCCTGGGGGCATCCACCTCAATCAGCAGACATAAAACGGCGGAAACGCGATGCTCTCGATCACTAACACAGAACCCTGTAGCCGGCACCATTCCCGCGCCACCCGATCGCTCAAAGCGTGTGGCTGGCGCGGGAATGGTGCCGGCTACAGGATTCATTGTTAGTGATCGAGAGCATCGCGTTTCCGCCGTTTTAGGTGTGCTGATTGAAGAGGATGCCCCCAGGGATGCCCCCCGGGTTTGCTGGTTAGATGTCTGAGGGGTCCGCGACGGGCCGTGAGTTTTTCCACGCCTCAATTACAGCAAGGGGCCAAGCGACGCGCTGGTGACTGGTCCGAAGAGGGCGTGGGAATTTGCCCTGTTCCATGAGCCGGTAGATCGTGGACCGGCTTAGGCCAGTCTCATGCTCGACTTCAGGCCGGGGCAGCAGGCGACCAGTAGGCTGTGGGACTGGAGTTTGGCCTTGGGTGTCAGACATGTTGGAGGCTCTCAGCTTGTGCCGCTTCATAGGCGGCGGTGATGCGGGCGACGGCTGTCGCGAAATGCTCTGGGTTCTTCTCGATGCCGGTGAACACGCGTCCGGCGCGGATCGCGGCGACGCCGGTGGTGCCGCTGCCCATGAAGGGGTCGCAGACGGTGCGACCTGCGACGTTGATCATGATGCTCGCCATCAGGTCGTCAGGCTTGCATGTGGGATGGCCATGGCGCGCCGATCCACGCGGCGATGCGAAGCGGCGAACGCGCAGCTTCTCTGTCACCTCACCTTGCGGATGATATCCGCGTTGCCAGGCGTGAACGTAGAATTCGCAGTCGCTGCGGTAGTGCTTGTTGGCGACCGGCTGCGGGTTGACCTTCTGCCAAATGCAGAGGGCGTGACGATTAAAGCTGCCAGCGACGTGGTTGAGCAGAGGGGCGAGTTGATCGTTGTTGGTAAAAATCACCGCAGCACCGCACAGCAGCGGATTGACGATCGCCACGTCGAAGCCGCGATGCATGCCTTCCTCAACCATGCGGTCGAAGTTCGGCCGCCGCTTGCGATAGTGACCGCCGCCGCTCGCCTTGATCAGATAAGGCGGGTCGAACACATCGGCGTCGAAGTGGCCCAGGCGGGGGCGCAGGTGGTATGCGTCTGCGCAGTACAGCGTGTGGGGACCGATCTGGACGACGCCCATGTCGCCTCCCGGCGCGCCAGTGTCATAGCCGATGAGCGCTGCCGGCTTCATGCCGCCTCGCGATCGAACAGGTGAAGCTGGCAGGGCTCGACATGGCCGGGCAGCAACGAACCCCAGCGCGCGACCATCGCTGACGCCATACCTGGAAAGCTTTGGCTCCTGTTCCGCGCCCGCTCACTGGCATGCCGGCCCCAACCGGAGTGTCGATGGATGACGCTCCAATCCTTGTGCTCAGGCGTGCCGGGCTTCGGCGGTGTCAGCCGCTTCGTGGCTGCCAGTTCGGGGAGATTGATCAGCTCGAACCCAGTTGCCTTGAAGAACGGGTCACCAAACCACCAAGGCTGGACGAACTGGACGCGTCCTCGCCCGGTGAGCCGGATTGCATGGCCATGCATGATCGGGTTTTCGATCGCGCGTCGGCGTATCTGACGGGCGTCCCGCAGTTGCCGATAGAACGATGCGGAACTTTCCAGATCTGCCCAGCGCTTTGGGTCTGGGCCGTTACGTTTCCGACCGCCAACGTAGAGCCACTTCGCGCCGGAGTTGCACAAGACAGTGCATGGCGGATGCATAACGGCGAGCAGATCCCAACCGTCGTCCAAGTGATCGCGAACATCCCCGCGGATGTGCCGATTGCTGCCATCGTCGGCGGGTGCAAGGTCACAGGACCACGCATCATGGCCGGCCGCAGCGAAAGCGCGGCGCACAACGCCCGATCTTTCGCATGCAATAAGTACGCGCCCCATGGTCTACCTGTTCGCGATTGCTAGCGCGCTGGAGGCGCGGCCCAGGGTGGATTGGCGGGAGGGGGCGCCGGAGGGCAGCGGGCTGCATTTGGCCGGGCGGCTGACCGGATGGAGGCCGATCACGTCTTCGGGTTCGGGCCAGTTCCAGAACTGCTGAGAGCCGGGCATCGGAACGGGCGCGAGCCACAGTTCGGGGTCGAGCATGGGCCATGCCCAGACCGCGTGCTGGCTGCGCCTGCTGTCGTTGACGCGGGGCACGCCCAGTTCTTCGGCGATCTCTTCGGCCGCGCGCGGTACGCCCAGCACAGCTGTGCCGACGGCAGCGCCCAGCTTGAGCGGCTCGATGGGATCGAGGATCGGCAGCGCCTTCTCTGCGTCCAGGCACGTCTCGATTACACCAGGGTGCTGACCGTTCTTTTCTGCCCCGTCGCGCAGAAGGAAGAACAGCTTGTCCGTCTCGGCTTGGTCGATCTTGCGCTTGGCGGCGTGGATGATGATGCGCTGCCCGATCGTGGCCACAGGCGGGAGCCAGCGGCGGAACTCGTACGGCTTAGCACCGGCGACGATCAGAGTTGCCCACGGCTGAAGGACGGTGAGCGCCTTCATGCCGCATCGCCCTTGAGACGCTTTACCAGCGCGGTGAGTTCACCCACTGTGCTGCAGCTTTCGAAGGCCAGCGCCGGCAACTCGACATCGCAATCGTCGCTGACCGCCATCTCGATGCACACCATGTCGATCGCGTCGCATCGCAAATCGACGGCGAAGCTGGTTTCACTGGTAATCTCAGGCAGATGCGGGCGGGTATTTACCAGGGCAATGCGTACGCTGGTAGCGATGTCGATCATGCCGCACCGCCTTGCTGGCGTGCTGCGAGCATAGCGTCGGCCATTTCATAGGCATTGAGGGCGACGATTTCGGCCCAGTTGGTCTCGTCATACCGGCCATCGCGATCGGCAAGCTGCTGCGCGCCAACCCCGGCGAAGGCGGCTTGCATCGCGAGGCCAGCATACCAGTCTCGCAGCATCATGCCTTTGTGCCCCGTTGATTCGAACGGGAATGCGGGCGGCGGGTTCTCGG
>CAJYHD010000077.1 GCA_913773715.1 uncultured Sphingobium sp. | reverse complement strand
GATGCGGGCGGCGACCGCCTCGCCCCGGCACGCTGCATCCAATGTCTCGGGCAGGCGGCGTCGCCAGTTGGGATGCTCGTCGATGGTGCCCGGCAGGTTCGGCTGCTCCTCCAGGCCCAACAGGTCTTCGATCGGCACGATGGCGAGCGGGCAGGGGGTGGCCGCGACCGCCTTGATGGCGGCATCGACCACGGGTTCGGGCTCCGGCGGCGGAGCTGTGTCGTCGCCGATCACGGCCCAGAGCGCCGCCTTTTCCTGCAATCGGTGTTCGCTATCCTCGGAGGACACCGAACGGCCCGCAATTTTTGCTCGCCAGTCGAGGTCGCGCCCAGTCCACCAGCCCCGGATGGTCGGGATGTCATGGGTGGCGGTCATCGCAATGGCCTGCGCGTCCCACTGCTCCGGTCGCGTGAACCGGCCTTCGGCATCCCGCTCGAACGGGAGCACCCGCATTCCGAGCATCCCGATGTCAGCCATCGTGTCCCGAAACCCCGGAGGCACGGTGCCTAGATCCTCGCCGATCACCATCGCACCGCGTCCGTCATTGGCCCGCTGTGCCTCGATCCGCAGGATGCGGAGCAAGTCGGCAAAGGGCATCGCCAGATAGGCACCCTGGTCGGCCGGCGCGCCCTCCGGGATGACCCACAAGCGGCACAGGCCGAGCGCATGGTCGATACGGATGCCGCCCGCGTGTGCGAAGACGGCGCGCAGCGTCTGGATGAAGGGCGCGAAACCCAGTCGGCGCAGTGCGAAGGGCGACAGAGCGGTAATGCCCCAATTCTGCCCCTCGGGACCCAACGGGTCGGGCGGCGCGCCGATCGACAGACCGCTGAGCAGCTCGCCCGGACGGCTCCAGCTGTCCGCCCCGTCCGCCGCCACGCCGATGGCGAGATCGGCGATCAACCCGATCCCCATTCCCGCCTCGCGCGCAGTGGTCGATGCCTGCGCCAGTGCACGGTCGGCCCACCATTGCGCAAAGGCGTAGAAGGCGATCGTATCCTCATGCCCCGCCACGAAACGGGTCACTGCCGATCCGGTCGGATCGTGATATTCGGATGGCCAATCGCGCCACCCCTGCGCCCGGTCTCGAACATGGAAATGCGCTTGCAACGCATCGAAACGGATCTGCGCTTCCAGCCGGTCGCCCTGTTCGTGCCGCCACCGGGCGAAGTCCGATCGGCTTTTATCGTCCAATCGGTCATAGGCCAGCCGGAGATCACGTAAGCGGTCGGGTGCCGCCGTTTTCCAGTCGATCAGCGACGGAGCCTCGGCCACCGGTTCTCCAGCGGGAGCGAGCCAGATGTTGCGGAACAGGCGGCTCGACGGAGCATAGGGGCTGAACCGGCTGGCATCGGCGGGGAAGAGGGCATGGACGGGACTGATGGCAAGGGCCGAAGCGCCGGACTGGCCCAGCGCCCGGGCGGCCGTCGCCAGGCTGGCGAAATCACCATAGGCCCCGCCGCCTTCCCGAAGCGACGGAATTTGCACGGCGCTGCCCCAGTGACGCCCCGGCGGCGGCGCGGGGCAGCGGGCAGCGGCGACCGCGACGGTGATGCTGTGGCCGCCTTGCTCCAGCCGATGATAGCCCCAGTCTGCTATGCCGGGGAGTACGCCGTCGTTCAGGGTGACCGACCGCACCTCGCCATTGTCGAGCGTCAGGTGCGCCGGTCCATCGCGCCACGTGCCAGGCAGTGCGATGGCCTGATCGAGCTCGCCGGAAACGAAAACCGGTTCGCCATGATCGATATCGAGCCGGTCGAGGATCGCCGCCAACGCTTCGTCCGAGACGCATTGCGCCTGTCCCTTGGCGTCCTGCCAATCGCGCGACAGCCCTGCTGCCTCGGCACGGGCGTGGAGGTCGCTCATGTGGAAATCCAGGCGGCGAAGCGGTCGTTCTCCCGGAAGATCAAGGTGCCGTCCTCCTGATCCAAAGGCAGCGGATCGGTGCCGAGGTCGATCAGGATCGTCAGCATGGCCCCGTCCGCCATCCTCCAGCGCGCCTTGACCCGTGCTTCGCCGCTGGCATCGGCCGACAGGCCGACCGCACCTTTCAGTCGCGGTACGATATGGACCTGTCGCAGGTTCAGCAGCTCGCGATACAGGGCCCGCCATTCGCCTGCCGCCGGTCCGGGTTCGGGAACGGAGGCGTCGAACGTGCTGCGGGCGTTCGGGTCGGGGATACGCTCACGCGCTTCGGGGTCGGCGAAGGCGTCGAACTTGGCGAACTCGCGGCGGCGGCCTTCGCGGACTGCATCGGCCAGTTCGTCGTGGAAGTCGGTGAAGAACAGAAAGGGGCTCTCGCTGCCTTCTTCCTCGCCCATGAACAGCAAGGGGATTTGCGGCCCGAGCAGCAGCAGCGCGGTCGCGGCGCGGAGCCGCTCGCGATCGGTCAGCCGGATCAGCCGCTCGCCCATGGCACGGTTGCCGACCTGGTCGTGATTCTGAAGGAACGCGACGAAGGCGGTGCTGGGCAGGTCGCCCGACGGCGTGCCGCGGGGCTTGCCGTCATGGTTGGGCGA
>CAJYHD010000076.1 GCA_913773715.1 uncultured Sphingobium sp. | reverse complement strand
ATGCTCGATATCGGCGAAGGTCTGCGGGCTGGAGGAATAGAGCGTCGCCGAATATTTATCGAGGACGAGCCGCCCGACCGCCATCGATTCCGGCCCCTTGATGAGGATGTCGGAATATTCCGCGCCGTTGCGCTTCAGCGAACGCAGCAGGCTTTCGGTGTAGGGGTCCATGTCGAAGCGGCCGTGCTTCTGGAAGTCCGAGATCGTGTCGGGCTTCTGCATCAGGATGACCGACCAGTCGGAGTTCTCCAGCGCCGCGAGGCTCCCTTCCGACTTGTAATAGTCGTTGAGGCTCTGCGTCGCGGTGATGAGCGAGGCGCCATATTTGCGGCAGGTTCGGCTGTAGGTCTCGACGAAATCGGCCATCGACCCACCGCGCAGCATCTGCCACGCCTCGTCGATCAGCAGCGCCTTGGGGATCTGGCGGTCCATCCGGCGCATCGTCTGCGACGACATGAACATGATCGCGGTCAGCACGACCGAGCGCAGTTCCTCGCGGCTCGACAGGTCCGAGAGTTCGAACACCGTTAGCGCGTTCGACATGTCCACCGACGCCTCACCGGTGAAGAAGCTGCCGTAGGTGCCCTTTCCCGAGAACGGGAACATCGCGATCGCGAGATCCGTCCCCTGCACAGAGCCGTCGGAGCCGAGCGCCTCGATCACGTCGTCGACGCACCCTCCCCTGCCCTTGGCCTCCCACACCTGGTTGACCGCACGATCGATCAGACCGCGCTCGGTGTCGTTGAGCTTGTCGATGTGACGGCCCATCTGCCCGATGATCGACTTGAGCATCGCCAGCGCGTCGACGAGATAATCCTCGTCCTGCGCCACCAGCGTCTCGTCGATCATCGAGAACGGATTGAGGCTGAACCCGTCGCGCAGGCGAAACTCGACGAAGTTGCCGCCCAGGCTCTTGGCCATATGCTCGAACGAGCGGCCGTCATCGATCACGATGATCTTGGCGCCCACGCCGGCGAACGCCGCGCACAGCTCTTGCAGCGCGACCGACTTGCCCGAGCCGGACTTGCCGAACACCGCGACATTGTGGTTGCCGGCCTTGTTCTCGAACGGCGACCAGAAGAAGGGCTGGCCGCGCCGCCCGATGAACATCAGGTGCGGCAGATGCCCGCCGAGATACTCGCCCTGGATCGGCAGCATATTCGCCGCGGTCGAGGTCAGCATCGTGCGCAGCCGCTTCATGCGCTTCAGGTCGCTGTCGAGCCCGTTGCCGAGCGTCATCGGCAGACACGACATGAACGCCATGATCTGGAGGAACCGCTCGTCGAGCAGGTCCCACCCGGCCGCCTTGTACATCGACTTGACGGTGCGCTCGTTAGCGTCCCCCTGCCCCTTCGGGCTGATGATGCCTACCGCATAATAGGCCTGCACCAGCTTCTTGCCGAGACGCAGCTCCTGGGTGACATGCTCCCATTCGCGGCTCTGGTCCTTCAGCTGCGGGAGCAGCCGCGCCGACTTCGAGTCCGCCAGGCTCGACGTACGCATGAACTTGTAACCGGCCTTAGACGAGGCGGCCTGTTCGTCCTGGTAGCACAGGCATAGCGACGTGAGAGTCGGGCACCCCGGGCGCAGCTTGTCGGAGAACATGTCGCCGATCAGCTTCTGCACGTCCCACGGCGCCCAGCGGTTCGGCAGGTTCCTGACCGAGAAGAAGCGATAGTCGAACGTGTCGGGCCGGATCTCCTGATACTGCGTCTCGCCCGACAGGTTCGTCACCGCGCGCAGCGGCTCGACCGATACCAGCAGGCGGTCGGCCTGGACGACGGTCTGGACGTCGCGCCGCACGCATTGGTCGGCGATCGGATCGAGTTCTGAATATTCCGAGACGTGGTCGGAGACGTCGAACGCCGGCGCGGTGATGTCGTCGATCAGCGCGATCAGATCGACCGGCTTCAGCCGGGTTGCCGGCATGTCGATCGACTGCAGCGTCGAGACGATGCTGTCGCGGACGCCGGTCAGCTCCTCCGGTGTCGCCTTCCCGCTACGGATCGAGACCGACAGGAAGATGCGATGGTTGCGGACGTGGAACGGTCCGTCCTTCGACATCGATACCCATGCGCCGTGACGCAGGAACGCCGACCGCCGCTCGGCGATCTTGCGATGGATGCCGCCCGCCTTGTAGCGCGGCAGCGCATATTGCGCGATCAGCGCGCCCACACGCGGGCTCTGGAATGCGAGCAGCTGGACCCGCGCGCTGGGCGGGACGCTCTCGGACAGCATCTGCGCGATGATCTCCCCGGTGCGCTCGTCCGCACCCATGAGCGGCGCGAGTTCCAGCGCGAACGCGATGCTGTCGGTCTGGTAGAACAGGTCGTGCCGCGCGTCGTAGCTGCGATACGGCAGCCACTGCGACAGCATCGGCGCGCCATGCGAGGGTGTTCCCTGGTCGGGTGCGCGCGTATCGCCGAGCAGGCGGGCTATGAAGCCGGTCTTCGCCATGACGATCAGTCCTCCACGCGCGGCGAGAAGGTCGCTGGGCGGTTACCCGGCGTGCTCGACGCGAGTTCGGGCGAAGCCGGCTTCTGCGTCGCGGCGATCGGCACACCCTTGCCAGCAGCCGCGTCGCGCGCCCTGGCCCGCGCGGCCGCGACCGCTGCCGCACTTGGTGCGCCGACCGCGCTCGCCGCACCTGCGGCCGCTGCCGGGGCGGCGACCTGCGCGACCTCGGCGGGCACCGGGGGAAGCGCGGCGATCGGCGCGCCGAGCTGCGAGAGGATCTCGGGGCTGACGTTGAGCGTCTGCGTCGCGGCAAGCGCCGAACCGTGGCCGTCGGTCGCCGCCAGCCACTGGCCGTTGTCGACCACCGCCTGCACGACCGCGGTCTCGTGGAAGCGCCCAGCCGCGTCGACATGCGAGGGGAACACGATCCGCAACACCTTCTGCGGCCCGACCCCCGCCGCCTGCGCCGGCACCGGCGTCGAGGCATAGGCGATCCGCTGCGTTCCCCCGCTGTTGCGCGCGGGTGCCTGGTACGGGCCTGCCGGATGATAGCCGCTGTCGCCGGTGATCTCGGCCAGCGCCTTGTCATCGATGACGGTCGCCGGCGAGCAGCTGCCGCCCTCGGGCGCGCCGCACGCGAACTTGCCCGAGATGTTGGTCCCCAGCGTGGTGCAGCTGGCGAGCAGTCCCAGGCTCGCGGTCGTCGCCAGCGCCGCAATACGCTTCGCGCGGGCGTGCGGGCGATAGTCGGAAACCGGGCAGGCCGGCAGGCGGATCACGGATCGGGTCACGACTTGGCTCCCTTCAACCATTCGACGAGCTGGGCCTTGGGCCTGAAACCCTCGATCACCGCCCCGTCGGAGCGGACGATGACGGGCGTCCCGTTGATGCCGTGCGCCTTGGCGAACGCCTCGTTCTCATCGAGACCGCTGGTGTCGCACTTCGGGCCTGCCGGGACCGGGTTCTGCGCATAGGCCGCGCGGACCGCCGCATGACGATCGCGGGCGCACAGCACCTGGTTGGCGATCTCGCGGCTTCCCAGCACCGAGATCGGGCGCTCGATGACGCGCACGTTCATCGTCTCGAGCGCCTGACTGAGCGCGCGGCAGTAGCCGCAGTGGAAATCGGAGAAGACGGTGACCGTCTGCGTGCCCGAACCCCACACGATCGCACCCTTGCTCGACAGCCGCGTCACATCGAGCGTGCGGGCGACGGCGGGCTGGGTCGTGACTCGCGCACCCGCCCGCGCCGCGCCGGCCTCGGGCGCATCGGGCGTGGCATTGGCCTTCGCCGCGCCGCCCACCAGCATATCGGGATTGAGCGCGAGCAGCTTGGCGGCGGTCAGATCCTGCCGCGTCTCCATGTCATAGACGCGGCCGATGACGAGATAGCGCGCCGACTTGTCGACGTAGAACAAGTTCGCACCCGCCACGACCTCGCACAGCCCGTCGACCTTGGAGCAGTCGATCGCATCGACCTTGGTCTTGGGAAGCCGCTTCTGCAGCGCGACCTGGACCTGCGCGCCGATCGGCGCTTCGGCCGAGCCGGTCAGCAGCATCGCCGCCCCCGCCATCGCGCCGATCATGATAGTATTTGCCATGTGACCGCCTCCTTCCGGGCTCAGTTCTGGATGAAGACGCCTTCGAGGAAGACGATCTCGACATCGATGCCGGTCGGCATCTCGATGATGGGCTGGTACTGTTCGGCGCGCTCGATCAGGTATTTGGAAACTGTTCGACCGCTCTCGTCGGCGCCGCCGCCCAAAGCGCGCAAACCGACGTTGCCGATGCTCGGGGTGCGATTGATCCCTCCTTTGCCGTCTGTCTCGAAGGTTGCGAGTGGCTGGTTGAAGGCAGTGTTCAGCGCATTGCCTGCACCACCTACAAGCCCGGCAAAGAAAGCTTGCATCGCCAAGGAGCCCTCGCGACTGACGACACGGCCGCGCACGCCGGTCTTGCCGGCGAAGCTGATGAAGCCCTTCACGTCCGACACCGCGAACCGGCCATTGGCCTGCGGACAGGTCATCCGCTGCAGCTTCACATAGACCTTCTCGGAAGAGAGATCGCCGCGCGCCGCGCCGTTGATGACGCAGCCTTCGATCCGCGTCGTGAGCAGCTTGCCGTTCTGGTAGACCGAGCGCGCCGGGCCGGTGATGCGCAGGATCACCGGCAGCGGATCGGTCTGCGACTGCACCCCCGCCGAGGCGTCGACGCCGACGATGACCTTCGCCTTCGCGATCGAGTTGGGCGGCAGGTAATTGGGGCTGTCGGTGTAGCTGGTCGTGCCACCCGAGATCCGAGTCGCGGTGCCCGAGGGGCCGCCCTCGAACGACACCAGCTTGATCGAGCGCGACTGCGACACCGCAGCCGCTGCCGCCTCGCCCGCCGTCATCGGCGCGCCGGGAGTGCGGTAATTGGGCTGGCCGGGGCCATACATCTGCGTCGGAGCCGGCGCGGCCGGCGCGGCGTTACGCTGCGCGATCTGCTGGCGAAGCTGGTCGTTCTCCTGCTGATAGGCGCTCATGACCCGCTGGCCATCGCTCGCCATCGACTGCTTCTCGCCCTGGAGCGCGGCGATCTGCGCCTGCAACTGCTCCATCTGCGCGCGCTGGCCGTCGACGCCCTTCAGCTGATTGTTGATCGACTGCATCTGCGCTTCGGATGCGGCCTGCCATTCACGCTGCGACATGTTCCGGTTGACCATGTCGTCGGTGGTGATCTTCACCTCCTTCCCGTCGGTGCCGACCGGCTTCAGCTTGGCATCGTCGCCCATGACGTACCAGGAGCCCAGCACCAGCGCGACGGCGCCACCACAGCCGAGGTAGAGCAGCTGCTTCTTGCGGACGGCATCGTTGCCGGCCATCAGCTCGCTGTCCCCGCCCTCCTCCGGCTCGGTATCGAGCTGCTTGGCACGGTTACGCTGGAAGATGTCCTTGAGGCTCATGGCCGCACTCCGTTGGCGAGGCCCGAAGGCGTGACGATATAGGCGGTGGTGGCTTCACCGGGCTTGAGGTTGGGGTTGGCGACCGAGACCGCGATCGCGTTCGACGGTGCGATCGTTCCCTCGCCCAGCGCGACCGGAACCTTGCCCCGGTTCTCGATCCTGAGCGTGCGGCCTGCGAGGCTGGCGCCGCGATACTCGGCGACCATCTGGACCTTGAGCGAGCCAATCATCACCGGGTCGGTGACCGCGGGCCTGACCTCGAACCCTTCGAGCGGCGCGGACTGGAACATCGCCTGGACCAGCGTGGCGGACGCCTCCTGCGGCGATGCCGCGACGGCCGCGACCTGCGTTTCCGCGGCGCCACCGATATCCTTATTCTCGACGAACACCTGCTGCGCGTCGTCACCGGCGAGGCGGCACGAGAATTTGTAGACATAGCCCTTCGACGTGGTGCCGAAGAACGACACGTTCGGCCGAGAATAGGCTTCCGGGACCGACACATAGATGTCGCCCCGGGTCGGTTCGTTGACCACGGTGAAATCGTCGGTATCGACCCCGGTGGTCAGCTTCGAGACGCTGGCGAAGCGATCGTCCTTGAGGCTGACGCGGGTCAGCCCCGACTTCGACATCGTGCAGGCGACCTCGCTGTTGTCCTTCGCCAGCACATGCTCGTCGGCAAAGGCTGGCGCGGCGAGCACCATTCCGCCCGCGACGATCATCCCTGCCCCGATCAGGCGCGATAGCGAACACAGGCGCGATGCGAAGGCGGTCCCGCCCCCGATCAGCCCGACTGCGACCCAGGCGGTCATGCGTCGTCTCCGATGGTTGCCGCGGCGTCCTTGTCGGCCTTGGTGACCATCCCGAAGCCCTTGAGCTGGAGAGTCAGGCCGCGATACGCCCAGTAGAAGCGGAACGTCTTCGGCTCGGCGGTGACCGACTTCGAGCCGACGACGGTGTGCAGCGTGCCGGTCACTTCCGAGGTCAGTTTCTCGGTGTCGACCTTCATGCCGGCGAGCGTGAAATACTGGCTGATGCTCGATCCGCGCTGCTCGTTGAGGATCTTCATCAGGTCGCGCTTGAGCGAACCATGTGCTTCCGGCGTGGCGATCGCCAGGATCGAGTCCATCCAGTATTCGAGATTTTCGGGCGAGCGGTTGAGCGTCATCAGCGCGGTGTCGCGCGTGACCATCTCCAGATACTGCTCGCTGACCCCGCTCGACGAGAGCGTCAACGGGGAGCGGACGATCGGCTGCAGGACGATCTCCCGGTCACGGGTCGCGCCGACCAGGAACAGCAGCACCACGAGGCCCGCGAGGACCAGCGCGACGATGCCGAGCATGTTGCGCTGCTTGAGGACGCGCTGCGACTGCGCGAGACCGACAGAATAATCCATTTAGCCCACCATCACGCGAAGGTGGGAGGGCGGTGTCGCCTTCAGCCCGGTAAAACTCGACGGCAGGTGCCAGTAGGCCATGTGGAGAATCCACGACGTGGCCTTGCCGGCTTTGAGTTTCCGAAAACCCCACCAGCCGAGCAACGAGACCATCAGTCCGATCACGACGTGCTGCGACAGGATCCCCCAGATGAAGGGGATCGCCATCGCGAGGAACTCGTCCAGCGTCCAGAAGCCGATCAGCTCCGGGTCGTCGAGATGCGAAGGGATGGTGTACCGGTCCATAAGCTAAGCCGCCCTCCCAGCGGTTGATCCAGCCGACGCCTCAGATCGTCGCGGTGACGGTCGAGGTGACGATCGGGATACCCGTGCCCGCGCCGACACCGACGGCGACGGGAACGGCCACCTGGCCGAGGCTGAAGCGGCCCGACGCCAGCGCGACGATGCCGCCGGCCAGGCTCATGACGGTGATGATCTTGCCGCCCGAGCCCTCGAGGAAGTCCGTGAACTTCGTCAGCGCGGTATTGAACGTCGTATCGGCGCCGGCGAACGCCGCCGACGCGCCCAGGACCATCACCATCGCGATGATCGCCAGGCCGAGAAGGACGCCATTGATCTGGCCACCCTTCGGCATTGAAAGTGCAGACATGCTCTTTCCCCTTGAAAGACGAAGCGGATTGCTGCGTCACCCTTAAAAGGGAGGAAGAAACTGACTCCCGCAAGATGGAAAAAAATTACACTATTTGTCTCGCGCCAAGTACATCTTGGTCGCCCGGAACAACGCCCCGCCTACTGGGGATTCTAAGGCGGTATGACTTGGATCAGTGTAAAAAAATTACACTATTTGTTGATGCGCCTTGCCGGAGGAGATCCGGTTACGCATCGTATCGCATCTGGTCGGCTTTATGCGGCCGATGGCGACACCCGCCGCTTTGTCGTACGGTCCGATATGCCCCAGGCGCTTTATACCTTCAAAGTGGATCACTCGCTGTTCCGCCTCGCCGTGGATGCGATGCGCATTCATTCATTGGCCACATGCGGATTTGAGACTGTTTCCGCTACCTCTATGAAAGGGTTGGAGAATTTCGTCGTTTGCCGTGATCCTGCCCCCTTTGTTCACGAGGCGCGAGATGCCGACATCCCCGGTCCGATTCGGGTCACGTTACGCATTCAGATGCACCAGAATGACCTGTTTCAGCGCGCGCGTGCCCATGCTGGCGACGCATCCGGATCGCTTGCGCCAATTCGGCTCACCTTCATTATCGGGCTACTCGCCGCATTTCATGGAACATTTACGGAGAGTTCATGAATCGCGCTGCGTGGCGGTGGTTGACAACGTGAACGGATAGATGCGTATTAGACCCCTAACGGGGGTCGCAGTATGTACCACCAGTCTACAAAGGCTTCAGTCTGCGAAGATCGGCAACAACGTCTTCACGCGTTGTTCATGGCTGAGTGGCGTCTGAAGAAAGTGACAAATGCCGAAATGGCTCGCCGCCTCGGCAAGAGCCTTAGCCTCGTCAACAAAATCCGAGCCGGCCAAACGCCCTTCACAGGGCGACTGATCGACCAGTTTGTTGATATCCTGCAGATCGACCCTGTCCGCGCCTATATCGCCGTCGACATCCTTCACGAGCCGATGGTGTACTACAGCCCGAGGTTCGCGACCGCAGTTACCGAAAGCCTCGAGTATTTCTCGGCAATCCTTTCCGATCCCGACATCCCCGAGATAGTGACTGGCTCCGAACGCGGCATCGGTCGAACTGGGCTGACCGGCTGAAGTCGGTCGTCGACACTACCAGTCTCGAAATGTACCGCCCCGTCTTACCGTCACATCACCTTGCGCTAAGCGTCCGAGTGGCAGAATGACGCTTGCTTATGCCCAGCGACCCATCCGAGATCAAAAAAAGCACGCGGTCCATGCGCCTGAAAAAGGAGCGGGAAGACAATGCGGGGTACCGGCGGTCGACCGTGGCGCTGTCGCCCGTAGCATTAGCGATCGCAGAGCGACTTCAGGATCGTCTGGGCCTCGGCTCCAGGGAAGCTGTCATCAACGCGGTTTTCGAGCGCATCGACTCCGATCGATATCTCAAATACGAATTTCTAGGGCCAGAGGGCTTCCGTTCGCCACCATCGCTGGCCGAACCCGAGGCTTCAAACCACGAGACAGCGGACCACGGACATGCGGCAAAGGCCACCAGCTGACGAGTCGGGTCATGCCATTGTCGATTTTCTCGACGAGCATCGACTGCCGCACAGCCCCGAGAATTACGGCTTCGCTCACACCTATTTGTGACGGCCTGCAATGATGATCGGTTCGACGCGAGATAAAGGGCGCACTCTGGCGCATAGTCTGTGAGACCGTCGAGGTGCTTGGGCGCACGTTATTCGAGAACCAGCGTACGATCTTTGAGACGGACGCGAGACGGTCATCAGTCAGCGCACGCTTTGTGAGACCTTCAAATCGGCACCGGCGACGCGCATCCGTCGCTGGACTGTGCGCATGTTACGATCGTGAGAGCCCCATTGATGTGACGCCGAGTTAGCGGCTATCGCCTTCGGACCCACTGAATTGGTGTTCATTGGACCGCTTAATCACAGCATGTAGCCGATATCCGAAGCCCCGGACGGATAAGCGAACATGGTCGATTTCAGATCGTCGGCCGTCAGACCATGCCGGATCGCGAGCGCGAACAGATTGATGACCTCGTCCACATGCGGTCCGACCAGGTGAGCCCCGAGCACCCGGTCGTCGCCTTCATCGACCATCACCTTGAACCCATAAACCGGTTCGGCCGCTTGCCGCGCGGAGTACCAGTTGGGGACCAGATTGCTTTTCACGCGGAAGCGCAGGCCCCGCTCGCGCGCTTCGGCTTCGCTGAGCCCGACCGAAGCGATGGGAGGAAGCGTGAAGGCGACGCTGGGGATACCCCGATAGTCCGGGCGGAGGTGGTTGCCTTCGAGCATGTTGCCGGCGACGACCTTGCCGTCATGGCTCGATACCGGCGTCAGCGGAGGCCCCATCTGGGCCGCGTCGCCGGCAGCATACACCGCCGGGTTGGAGACGCTTTGCAGATGCTCGTTGAGCGTGAGGCGGCCCCGCTCGTGTGCGATCCCCGCCGCATCGAGGTCGAGTGCTTCGAGCGCCGGGCGTCGCCCGGCAGCATGGACGATCAGATCGGCCGCGAAGCTCTTGCTCACCCCGCCCGTGGAGGCGCGAACCGAGAAGCCGTCGCCTGTCTTGTCGATCGCCTCGACCTCCGTATCGAGCTGCACGTCGATCCCCGCATCGCGCAGGCGGGGCATCAGCCAGCCGACCAGATCGGGGTCGAAGCCGGTCAACATGCGCGGCCCGCGTTGGAGGATGGTCACTTGCGCCCCGGCGTTCGCCGCGATTGTAGAGAACTCCGCCGCGATGTATCCACCCCCGACGATCACGATGCGCCGGGGCAGGCTCTCAATCGCCAGGAACGCCTCATTGTCGATGACGTGCTCTTCGCCGGGCAAGCCGAGCGGGACCGGTTCGGCACCGCTGGCAACAAGGAAATGGCCGCCAACCAGCGTCTTTCCCTCCACGACGAGGCTGTTCGCGCCGGTGAAGCGAGCCGGGCCGTGGTAGGTATCCACCCCGGCCTCATGGTAGCTTCGTTCATGTTTCCCCGGCACCGGATCAGTGAAGGTGCGCTTGAACGCCATCAACTCGCGCCAGTCGATGCAGTCCTTTCCCACCACGCCGTTGCTCCGCATCCGGCGCGCGTCGTCGATCACAGCGGCCCCGTGGCGTAGCATCTTTTTCGGATCGCAGCCGCGCAGGGCGCAGGTGCCGCCATAGGGTCGGCAGTCGATCACGGCGACGCTCTTGCCGGCCTTGCGAACGCGCATGGCCGCTACCCGCGCGGCAGTTCCCGCGCCGATGACGACCAGATCATAGGTGTCGGGCACGAGCTTCTCCTTGGCGTGGTTCAGGTTCCCCGGCTGGCGTGCCGTCAGGCGCAGCAGCTCGCCGTTGATCCCGACGCGCGCGCTTCCTGTATCGGGGGACAGGGCACGTCACCGAAGGAGCAATAAACGCAACAGTCCCCGGCGTTGGGGCGAAGCACCGCGGCGCAGCCTTTGCAGTCGTAGAAGAACTGGCACGCATCGGTCGGCATGGTGTCGGTCGATTGGTGGCCGCACTTGGGGCAGGTCAACGTGGAGGTGAGCAGCATTACAACACCCAATTCATGAGGATAGGCTCGATCGAGCCCCAGATAGCGGCCAGGCCGACCAGCACAGTTGCCGCAATCAGGAGGCCGACGATCCGGCGCGACCTGACATCAACCGCACAGGCGTCCCCCGGCGCACAGGCCGTCTCGCGCTTGCGCCACCACATGGCCCAAGCGACCACGAGCGCGACCGCGCTCAGCACCAGAAGCGGCGCGCGAATGCTCGCCAGCCCTACGAAGCTGCCGGCGAGCCCAGCACCCACGCCGAGCGAGGCGAGCGCGAGTGGCAGAACGCAGCAGGCCGCGGCGGCCGTGACCGCGCCCAGGCCCAACGCAGCCGCTATTGATGCGACACCCCGGACGGGCGGCCCACCCGGTGTTGAGGGTTGCCTTGCGACGGTATCCGTCATTATCTGTTCCTCGATGGGATCGGATTGCTGAACCGCCGCCCCGGAGGCGAAACAAGATCGAGAATCGACACCCCGATCATCAACACCAGCCCCGCATACAGCACCCATTCCGCCCGAACGCCGCGAAGCGACATCAGCAGGGCGGCGATGAGAACAAGCACAGGTCCAGTGACGCCTAACGCTAGGCGCAGCCAGGTCTTGTGACGAAGGCCGGTGCGGAGGTTCGCCGCCAATACGATGAGCGCGGAGAGCGGCAGAACGTATCGGATAAAGGGGCCTTCATACTGGCTCAGAAAACTCAGGCCGATCCCGGCACCGAGACTGCCAAGGGCGGGAAAGCACGCCGCACAGCCGAACGAGGCGATGATCGCGCCGATCACACCCGTTTTATCGGCCGTTCGCGTTAGGGAGTCCTCAGTAGGCACAGCCGTTCCTTTCACCCGCTCCGCCGCAGCGACTCACCGCGCTCGCCTTGGCTCCTCGACAGGATCATAGTCGAAACCTTATATGCACCCTCCAGCAACTGTAGGGTCAAGGGCCGTGGCTCTGAAAATCGGCGACCTCGCCAAGGCGACCGGCACAAAGGTGCAGACGATCCGCTATTATGAGGAGATCGGCTTGCTGCCCGCGCCGGCGCGCACCGAAGGCAACTACCGGACCTATGCTTCGGCGACCCTTCGCCGGCTGTCATTCATTCGCCGCTCGCGCGGCCTTGGTTTCAGTCTCGACCAAGTGCGAGAGCTGCTGGGCTTGGCCGACCATAGCGATTGGTCCTGTGCCGCGGTCGAGACGATTGCGCGCGAGCACAGGGCGGCGATCGAGCGCAAGATCGCCGACTTGGCAGCCCTGGATGGCGAGCTGGCGCGTATCATCGACCGATGCGGACACGGCACCGTTGCCGAGTGCGGCATCCTTGAAGCCCTGTCTCCTGCCTAAGACGGCAGTGCATTACCGCTTCTCCCAACAGCGCGCGCGGCTCGCAAGAAATACGTCCGGTTTCCTTGTGGTCGCAATCGGCCACCCGATCGCGGCCGTTCAGAACGAGAAAAGCCGTTGCGGAAACCAGCGTCAGAATGCAGGGTGGTAGCTGTCTTTCCTTGCGGGTGAACCGGCCTTCTCATGCTGATCGGATACGTCCGCGTCTCGAAAGCCGACGGCAGCCAGACGCTGGAGCCGCAGCGCGACGCGCTGCTCGCGGGCGGCGTCGACCCGAGCCGCATCTACGAGGACCTCGCATCGGGTCGGCACGATGCTCGGCCTGGCCTGACCGCGTGCCTGAAGGCGCTCCAGCCCGGCAACACGTTGGTGATCTGGAAGCTCGACCGGCTCGGCCGTGATCTCCGTCACCTCGTCATCACCGCAGAGGATCTGCGCTCGCGCGGGATCGGGCTGAAGGTGCTGACGGGTGCCGGCGCGCAGATCGACACGACGACCGCCAATGGCCGGCTCGCGTTCGGCATCTTCGCCGCATTTGCCGAGTTCGAGCGCGAGCTGATCACCGAGCGTACGCGCGCCGGGCTCGCTGCAGCGCGCGCCAGGGGCCGGTTGGGCGGGCGCCCGCGCAAGATGGACCGCTCGACGCTGCAAATGGCAATGGCGGCGATGAGCGACCGGAAGGCGGTCGCGGCTGAGGTGGCCAAGCGGCTCGGCATCACGACCACGACGCTCTACCACTACATCAACGGCGACGGCACGCCCAAGGCCCCCGGCCAGGCGCTCCTCGACGGGAAGGCGATGCCCAAACCTCCCACCCGGGCTCGCGAAGAGCGACAAGCGGCGTGACCGTCTGGCGAGCGCCCGTTCCAGCCGAGGCGCTCGCGACCCTGAAACGACGCCTCGCGGCGCTGCCGCCCCGGCACCCCGACCGCAAGGAGATGATGGCGTCGACCTGCCGGCTCTACGCCGTGTCGCGCGCCACCCTGTACCGTGCGCTACGCGGCGAGCACCGTCCCCGCTGTCAATCGGCGTCCAAAAAGGACCCCCTATCGGCGTGCAAAAGGGACCCCCTTCGTCGAGCTGCGTGACAGGTATGGCGGGCGTGCCGTTCGCGCTGGTTGCGGCGTAGGGCGGGCGTAGCTCGACCGGAGGCGCAACCAGCGCGAAGCGTCTTCTGCCGGTAGTCCCTTGCGTCAGCTGCGGTGTTTGAAGCGCCAGCTGTCGTTGCCGGTCTCGACGATGTCGCAATGGTGGGTAATGCGATCGAGCAGCGCGGTGGTCATCTTCGGGTCACCAAAGACGGTTGGCCACTCGCCAAAGGCGAGGTTCGTCGTGACGATGACCGAGGTGCGCTCGTAGAGCTTGCTCACCAGATGGAAGAGCAGCTGACCGCCTGAGCGGGCGAAGGGCAGATAGCCGAGCTCGTCCAGCACCACGACATCGAGGCGGGAGAGCTGTTTTGCGAGCGCGCCGGCTTTGCCGAGGCGGTTCTCCTCCTCGAGCCGGTTCACGAGGTCGACCGTGTTGAAGTAGTGCCCGCGGGCACCGGCCCGCACGACGTTGGCGGTGATGGCGCTGGCCAGGTGTGTCTTGCCGGTGCCCGTACCGCCGACCAGCACGACGTTGCGCTGGCTCGCCAGGAACGAGCCGCTGTGCAGCGAGCGTACGAGCCCCTCGTTGATGGGGGTGCCGTCGAAGACGAAGCCGTCGAGATCCTTCACCGCCGGCAACCTGACGGCCGACATCCGGTAACGGACCGACGCTGCATGGCGGTGCGTCGCCTCGGCACGCAGCAGGTCGGTCAGGATCTCCATCGTCGTGCGCTTGCGCTGTAGTCCGGTGGTCACCGCCTCGTCGAAGGCACTGGCCATGCCCTTCAGGCCGAGACCCGCCATGGCCGTCATCATCTCATGCCGCTGCATGGAGGCCTCGCAGGCTGTCGTAGCGCGTGCAGTCGGCAAGAGGCGGATGACGCAGCGCCAGGTCCTCGGCCGTGACGATGGCCAACGGTCGAGGCGGTTCTCGCCTGCGGGCCAGTATGTTGAGGATGACATCGTCGCTGGTGACGCCGGCCAGCAACGCCTCGCGTACAGCCGCCTCGACGAGGTTCAGCTCGTCGTCGAGCACCGCCGCCAGCACCCGCACGAACCGCCGGTCAGCATCATCGCCAGCGCCTAGCTTGCGCCGGAGCCGCGACAGCGCAGGTGGCAACTCCCAGTTTTGGAATGGTGCACCGTTGCGCAAGGCGCCGGGCTTGGTGACCAGCACCGGCAGATAGTGCCACGGGTCGTAGATGGTCCGGTCGCGTCCGAAAAACCGGGGATGGTCGGCAACGACCTCGCCGTCGCAGCGCACGACGATGCGGTCGGCATAGGCACGGACCTGGACCGCGCGCCGCACCGCCTTGGCCATGACCGAGTAGCGGTTGCGGTCAAAGTTTATCAGGCACGTGCCGCTCACCGCGTGTTCGCTCTCGTAGAACCCGTCGAAGGGCGCGACGACGGGCTGAAGCACGCTGCGCTCCGCAGCCCAGGCCTGAGCGACCGTCAGTTCCTTCTGCTCGGGTTGCTGGTGCGTGTCCGCCCAACGGCGACACTCCGCCTCCAGCCAACCGTTCAGCTCCTCAATGCTGGCAAAGCGCAGGCGTGGTTGGAAGAACCGGCCACGTGCCGTCTGCACCTGGTTCTCGACCTGACCCTTCTCCCAACCGGCTGCCGGCGAACATGCCGTCGGTTCGACCATGTAGTGGTTGGCCATGACCAGGAACCGCCGGTTGAAGACCCGCTCCTTGCCGGTGAACACGCTCGTCACCGCGGTCTTCATGTTGTCGTAGATGCCGCGCGTTGGCACGCCCCCGAAAAAAGCGAACGCCCGCGCATGCGCGTCGAACAGCATCTCCTGCGTCTCGCGGGGATAGGCTCGCACGTATATCACTCGCGACGCGCACAGCCGCACATGCGCGACCTTCACGCGCATCGGCTTGCCCGCGATCTCGACGTCCTCATGGCTCCAGTCGAACTGATAGGCCTCGCCCGGCCGGAACAGCAGCGGGATGAACGCCGGCGCATCCATCACGTCGCGACGCCGCGCCTGCCGCCAGCGGGCCGCATAGCGACGCACCGCATCATACGAGCCGTCAAACCCCTCGCGGAGCAGCAGGTCGTGGATACGCGTGATGCGCAGCTTCTCGCGCCGCGGCCGTGCCTCGTCTTCCTCCAACAGCGCATCCAGTCGCACCTGGAATGGTCCGATCTTCGGCAGCGGCTGAACCTCGCGTCGGTAGCCCATGTCCGCCTCCGGCGACCGGATCGCCTTGCGCACCACCCCACGTGACAGATGCAGGTCGCGCATTATCGCCTTGATGGCTTTCCCCGACGCGTGCTCGCGCCGGATCCTCAACACCGTCTCCAATACCAGCATCCCGATCTCGCCGCCTGACACACCGCCAAGCGAACAGCCTAGACCACCGGGATGAGGGGTCCCTTTTCGACGCC
>CAJYHD010000075.1 GCA_913773715.1 uncultured Sphingobium sp. | reverse complement strand
GTCATTTGCGTGGCGCACGTCGTACCGCCCCCACCGTGGGCTATGACATGCGCAATGACATGGTCGCGCACTTCGCCGAACGTCGTCCACGGCAGGTTCGAGCGCAGGCGAAGGTCGAAGGTGCGCTCGATCGCGAGGAAGAAGTCGGTGTCATCACCGTGTCCCACCCAACTTACTGTATCGAGCACCTGCATGAGCCCTGCTCCCGAGCGGTTCTGCAAAACGACCGTTTTTGACGAGCCGATCGCCTTGCCTGCCCGGCAACGTAAATCTGCGGGCCGGGCTTTGTCAAAACTGTTCTGGAAACCGGCTTCGCAAAACGGTATGCTCCGCACGGGTTTGGAGAAGATCGGACGCCCATGCGGGTCGGCTATGCGGGGGTCAGCACCAGCGACCAGAATCCCGAGCTTCAACTCGACGTGCTGCGTGCCGGCGACACGCTGGTCGTCTGGAAGCTCGACCGTCTCGCCCGTTCGCTCAAGAAGCTGATCGCCACGGCCGAGGAACTCGAACGCGCGCAGATCGGGCTGGTGTCGCTGACCGAGAGTATCGACACGACCACGCCGGGCGGGATGCTCACCTTTCATGTGTTCGGCGCGATCGCGCAGTTCGAACGTGCCCTGATCCGGGAGCGGACCACCGCCGGGCTGGTGGAGGCACGCCGGCAGGGCCGCAAGGGCGGTCGCCCATCGGTTATGCGCCCGAGCGACGTCACCGCGGCACGGGCGATGATGAAGGAGGGGACGCTCCCGGTGCGCGACATCGCCAAGCGCATGGGCGTGTCGGTCGCCACCCTCTACCGCTATGCCGGCAAGCGCGGCAGCGGCGCACCGGCCAAGGAGCCTGCCGCAGCTCATGGCTGACCGGGCGAAGCGACCGCCCGGAGAGGCGCTGGTCGACCTTCGCCGACGATTGTCGCTGTTGCCGCCACGCGATCCCGGTCGCACCGATATCGTCGCCCGTGCAGCCGAGGCTTACGGCATCTCGATCTCGACGCTGTACCGGGCGCTGCGCGAGGTGAACCGGCCCCGGTCGGTGCGTCGATCCGATCATGGCGCGACGCGGGTCGCGCCGCAGGCGGAGATGGAGCGCTATGCCGAGATCGTCGCCGCGCTGAAGATCAGGACGACCAACAAGAAGGGCCGGCACGTCTCGACCGCCCGCGCCATCGAGTTCCTGGAAACCGATGGCGTCGAGACGCCGGAGGGTCTGGTCAAGGTCGCGCCCGGCCTGTTGAAGCGGGCGACCATCGACCGGCTGCTCCGCTCGTCGGGGCTGGATTATGCCCGCGTCACCCGCCCACACGCGGCCGTCCGTTTCCAGGCGCGGCGATCGAACGAGCTGTGGCACTTCGACATGAGCCCGTCCGATCTCAAACAGGTCGAGGCACCGCTATGGATCGAACAGGGTCGCGGCAAACCCACGCTGATGCTGTTCTCGGCCGTCGATGACTGCTCGGGCGTGGTCTATCAGGAATATCGCAGCGTCTATGGCGAGGACGCCGACTCCGCGCTGCGATTCCTGTTCAACGCCTTCGCCGCCAAGCCCGAACCCGAGTTGCCGTTTCAGGGTCTGCCGGTGACGATCTACATGGACAACGGCCCGGTCAGCCGATCACGTGTGTTCCAGTCGGTGATGGGCAGCCTCGGCATTCGCGTCCTCACCCACCTGCCGCCGAAGCAGGACGACCGGCACACCGCGGCCCGCGCCAAGGGCAAGGTCGAGCGGCCGTTCCGCACGGTGAAGGAGGTGCACGAGACGCTGTACCACTTCCACAAGCCGAAGGACGAGGCGGAAGCCAATCTGTGGATGCGCCGCGCGCTGGTCACCTACAACAATGGCGGCCATCGCTCCGAGCCACACGCCCGGATCGAGCACTGGCTCCGCCACCTGCCCGGCGAGGGCGTGCGCGCCATGTGCTCATGGGAGCGGTTTTGCGCCTTCGCGCGCGAGCCCGAGCGGCGCACCGTTGCGGGCGACGCAACCGTTTCGGTCGAAGGTGCCTCCTACGAGGTCGAACCCGAGCTTGCCGGCGAGACGGTGACGTTGCTCTGGGGCCTGTTCGACCAGCAGCTTTTCGTCGAGCATGACGGCAAGCGGTATGGGCCTTACGAGCCGTCGCGCGGCGCGGTGCCGCTCTACCGCTACCGCAAGTATCAGAAGAGCCACGCCGAGGAGCGGCTCGACAAGGTGATCCGGCTCGCCGACCAGCTCGGCCTGCCCCGCGCGACCGTGACGGGCGGCGACCGGCCGCTGCCGTCGCTGCCGCCCTCCACCGCCGGACTCGCGGTGCGGCAGACCCCTTTTCCCGAGCCGGCGATCGAGACGGCGTACCCGACCGGACTCGCCGCGCGCCACGCCATCGTCGACCAGCTGCGGCGACCGCTCGGCTCGCTGCCCGAGGCGGACCGCGCCTTCATCGACGCGCTGCTGGGCGAAACGCTCGACAAGACCATTATCGCCGGCCGCATTCGCGAGCGGTTCCAGGGCAGACGGGGGACAAGCTGATGCTCGCCGACGTTCAATCCAGCTACGGGCTCGCCCGCCCGTTTCATGGTGCCGGCAACTTCGAGACAGAGCATCAGCGCAACCTCGTGCGTGAGGTCTGCGCAGCGGTGCAGACCGGCCGGCTGATCGTCGTCTCCGGCCTGGTCGGATCGGGCAAGACGCATCTCCTGCGTCGCATCGAGGACGAGCTGGTCAGGGCCGGCAAGGTCGCCGTCGCCAAGTCGCTCGCGGTCGACAAGCGTCGGACCTCGCTGCCGTCGCTGATCGAGGCGCTGTTCTACGACCTATCGCCCGGCGACCGCGCCCAAGTGAAGATCCCCAAGCAGGCCGAGCGCCGCGAGCGCGACCTGCGCGACATCATGCGCAAGGGCAAGCGACCGGTCGTGCTGGTGGTCGACGAGGCGCACGACCTCCACCACAAGACGCTGACCGGCCTCAAGCGGCTGATGGAAGTGGTGGCCGACGCAGGCGTGATGCTGTCGGTCCTACTGGTAGGCCATCCCCGGCTGCGCAACGACCTGCGCCGCCCGCAAATGGAGGAGATCGGCTACCGCACCACGACGTTCGACTATGAGGGCATCGGCGTCGAGCGACGCGACTATGTCGCCTGGCTGCTCGGCGCCTGCGCGGCCGAAGGCGTCAAGGTCGCCGACCTGATGGACGAGGACGCGATCGACGTTATTGCCGAGCGTCTGCGCACCCCGCTCCAGATCGAGATGCACCTGACCCTCGCCTTCGAGCAGGGTTTCAGGTTCGCCGCCAAGCCCGTCACGGTCGAGATCGTCGAGCAGGTGCTGTCGCGCGCAATCGACGACCTCGAACCCACGCTGACCCGCAACGGCTACGACGCCGGTGCGCTCGCCAGCCAGCTGAACACCCGGCCATCCGACGTGCGCGCCTTCCTTGCCGGAACGCTGGACGCCGAACACACCCGCGAGCTGACCGAGCGGCTCCGTGAGGCGGGGGTGCCGATATGAGGCCGGTCACGAACTTCGCTTGCATATATCGTGAGCGGGCGGGTCCCGTTTGCAAGCAGACACGGATAATGGCGAGCATATTGTCATTTAGCGTGAGCAGCGCGGCTCGCCCGCTGTCATCCAATCTGAGCAAAAATCTGCGCTGTTTGCGAGCAGGAGACGCTACGATTGCAAGCGCCTACAGCTAACCTCAACTATGGCCGCTCGCCGCAACTGCAAAGAGCCCAACCGTTCCAATTGCATAGAGGGCTAGAACAATGATTGAATCCATTC
>CAJYHD010000074.1 GCA_913773715.1 uncultured Sphingobium sp. | reverse complement strand
CCTGTTCGGCCAGCTTGCCGAGCACCGCGTGGCGGGCCTCACGCAGGCGACCGGGAAGGTCTCCGGAGAAGTTTCCGAAGCGCTTGCCGAGATGCAGATCGCTTGAGTGGATGAAGCGCGCCATGCTTATTCCACATCAGGCATAGAGGGGGCGATCGACACGGACGCGCCATCTCCACGACCGCGCGCGATCGCCTCATCAAGCCGGGCGCGCGATCCGGCCGCCAGCCGCTCGACCCCCAGCATGCGCGCCAGTTCGCGCGCAGGATCCGGCTCTTCAAGCAAATCTGGATTAGCCCGGACAACTGCCGATATTTCTGCGAGTGGAATATCAGGGATCGCACGGCGCGCTTCATCGCCATGAGGAGGGCGATAGGGATGGAAATCTGCGACGGCGCCGATCTTCCAGATGAACTCGCCGCTCGATTCCTGGGTCCGATCATAGTCGCGCAGGTGCATGTCGATCCGCTCGCGGATCTTGCCGCCGGTGCGCAGCCAGCCATGCGCGCGGGCGACGCGCTGGCATAAAATGTCGGTGCGTAGCGGGCTCTCGGTTTCGATCACGGCGGCGACCATCGCACGCAGGGTGTCCCGATAGGCGAAATCGTAAAACTGGTCCGGATCGGCTATGAAGCCTGTCAGGTCGGTGATGCTATAACGGCCGTCCGGATCGTCTGGTGCGACAGAGATAGAGGAGGGAGCCTCGGTCGCTTCGGTGATCCTGACCGGCATGACGGGGGCAGAAATCTCTGCCGACACCAGCTCGATCTCGATCGGCATGGGCACGGGGGCTACCTCCTCGACACGCGCTGCCGCCTCGTCGTCGCGGATTTCTTCGATCCCCTCGACCTCGTGCCCCATGTCCCAGTGTGCAGTGATGCTGCCGTCTGGTTCCGCCGCGCGGCTTGTCTCCAGCAGCGCTTCCAGCGCAACATGCAGGCGATCCACGCAACCGGTGGCATCATACCACCAGTCGGTCGACCAGACGCGGAGCATGTTCCAACCAAGACCTGTCAGAACTTGCTCGCGCACTTTGTCGCGATCACGTGCGGTCGCCGCGCTATGATAGGATGCGCCATCACATTCGACACCGGCGAGATACGCGCCGGGCAGGTCCGGATGCCGAACGCCCAGGTCGATCCGAAAGCCCGAAATGCCGACCTGCGGCACAACCTGCCATCCTCGTTGTTCGAGCTGCGCGGCCACTGCCTCCTCGAAGGGTGACTCGAAGCCGCCCACCGAACCCGCGCTCTGGGCCGGAAGTGCGATCGCGCCACGCTCCGCATAGTCGAGGAACGTCTTGAGGTGATGCACGGCTAGCGCTTTGGTCCGCGTCGGATCGATCTGGTCAGCAGTGAAGCCTGAAAAGACGATCAGTTCCTGCCGGGCACGCGTGACGGCGACGTTCAGCCGCCGCTCACCGCCATCGCGGTTGAGCGCGCCGAAGTCCATCGTCAGCTTGCCTGCTGCATCCTTCCAGAAGGTGATGGAGAACAGGATGACGTCGCGCTCGTCGCCCTGAACATTTTCCAGATTCTTGACGATGGTCGCCTCGACCCGTTCATCTGCAAAGAACCACTCTAGTGCAGGTTCATCACGTCGGGCAACATCCAGCAGGTCGAGGATCAGCGACTGCTGCTGTGCATTGAAGGTAATGATGCCCAGCGTCGGCCGGCTCTTTTCAGGCAGATCGAGCCATCCGCGCATGCGGGCGACCGCCTCGTCCGCGACAGCCTGCGCTTCGATCCGGTTGGTCCGACTCTTGCCACGATCATAGACGCCGTTCGGCACCTTGCGTAGACGCACTGCGCGGTCATCGACCTGTGGCGATGGAAAGGTGACAAGCCGGTTCTGATAATAATGGTTATTGGAGAAAGCGATGAGAGACTCGCTACGGCTGCGATAATGCCAGCGCAGGTCGCGAACCGGGATGCCCGACGCTTTCGCCTCGTCGAGGATGCTCTCCATGTCCCGCTCATGATCGGCGACATCCTCGTCATCGTCGTTGCTGCCGAAGAAATTGGTTGGCGGGAGCTGTTTGGGATCACCTACAATGATTGTCTGGCGCCCGCGAGCGATCGCGCCGACCGCATCCCAGGTCGTGATCTGCGAGGCTTCGTCGAAGATGACGACATCGAACAAGGCCTGATTGGGGGGCAGATATTGCGCAATCGACAGCGGTGACATCAACATGCACGGAGCAAGCTTGGAGAAAGTGTCCGGCATTTTGCCGATCATGTCGCGGATCGACTGGCTCGGACGCTGCAACTCCATTTGATAGCGCAGCAGGCCAAGTTCGGAATTGCGCGGCACGCTTTGCACCGGCGGCAGATTATGCGCGAGCGCGCCGATCACGCGACCAGTGGCATGGGTGCGGACCAAATCGTCGATCTCGCGGAATTCGGCGATAGCGTTCTCATGCTGGAAGCGCCGGAAATCCCGGAGCACTGGATCGCTGTCCAACACCATGGGCAGCCACCAGCGGGCATAGCCCAGCCGGAACGCCTTACGAGCTCCATCCGCGGCCACGGCTCCAGCCTCGATCTGGTCGACCAGCGCGCCAAGCCCGGAAGCGATCGCTCGGTTGCGGACGCGGCACCATGCCGACCAATCACGTAGCAGGTGACGCGCATCCACAAGCGCCATGAGCGATGCCGAGAGGGTAGCCAGAGCGTCCGGCATGGCTTCGAGCACAATGTCGCGTCCCGCAGCCTTGGCGAAGCGGCTCCGCGCATCGTCAAAGCCCTGCCGCGCCGCCAACAGCTTGGCGCCGGCTTGCCAAAGACGATCACCTTGATCGCGTTCGCGCAAGGCTGTCGCGATCCGCTGGGTGGCGGCCTCCACCGCGCCGGCATCACGACCGTCGAGACGCAGGGCCGCACGCAGTCGTGCTGCATGATCGAGGATGTCAGCAACGGCACCCAGATTTGTGTCGAGGCCAGCCAACGGAAGCGGCCGACCGATCAATGGTGTTGCGTCGATCTCCGCCAACTGCTCCTTCATAGTGCGAAGCTGCGGCAAGTCGCTTTCAGGATCGGCCGCACCGCCACCAGCATAGCTCTGGAGCAAGTGCGACACCTTGCGCTTGCCGAGCGCCGAAAACGGCCAGAGGGAGGCATTCGCTTCGCGCCATTGGCGATCGAGTGCCTCGGTGTCTATCGCCCGCACACCGTCCAGCGGATAGGATGCGGCGAGTTGCCTTTCGGCGTCCCGGTATTTGCCAATCGCAGCGGTCAACGCGGCAAGGTCGTCCTTCGATCGCGCAAATCCGGGATCAAATGCGATGGAGATATCACGGTCGCGACCAACTTCCATCGCTTGAGCCAGACCGGCGAATGTCTCGACCTCGGTGCTAACCGGCTGATTGCCACCGTCAAGTCCGATAGCACCGCGCGATGCATCGAGCGCACCGATCAGCAGGTCGGCGGCGTTGCGCAGAGACTGCGCGGCAGCAATCAGTTCGTCTTGCCCCGTTGCTCCTGTCTCCTCGATATCGACAAGATCCAGCGCTGGCCGTCGTTCGACGGACGCGAAGACCAGCCCCAACTCTCCCGCCAATTCCTCCAAGGTCGCCAATGCCTGCGTGTCATGCATCTGCCCACGCGGCCAGCCAAACTCCGGGGCCGGGGCGCCGGCCTCGCGCAAGGCGACGCCGAGCGCGAGATACGGCGTCCAGCCGTTGGGTGAAGGCCTGTGCAACGCCTCCACATAGGCGTTTAGCGTATCACGGCGCAGTTTCAGCCGCTCGTTGACGGCGATCCATTCCGCAGGATCGACCCGTCCGCCATGCTCCCAGGCCGCCTTGAGCTGCGCCAGGAAATGGCGCCGGTCGGCCTTGCTGGAATGTAGCTCGATACACTGGTCGCCCAGTCCATGTTCACGCAGTCGTCGATAGACGACGTCGAGGGCGGCAGTCTTTTCTGCCACGAACAGCACCGTCTTTCCGACGGCCAGGCAATTGGCGATCATGTTCGCGATGGTCTGGCTCTTGCCTGTGC
>CAJYHD010000073.1 GCA_913773715.1 uncultured Sphingobium sp. | reverse complement strand
GATGTGTGGATCGTGCCGCCGGGCTGCGGCATCTGGATCCCAGGCGCGGTGCCGCACAGCGCGCGCGCGACCGCGAATGCGCGGGTCGACTATCTGTTCGTCGAGCCCGGCGCGAGCAGGCTCCCCGACCATTGCTGCGCGCTGGAGTTGACGGTTATGATCCGCGCGATGATCGATCGCCTGGCGCGCGAGCCGAGCGATTATCCCCCGGACGGCCACGCCGCCCGCCTGGCCCGGGTGATGCTCGACGAACTGGCCGAGATGCCGCGTCAGCGCCTGAACCTGCCGGTGTCGGGCGACGGCAGGATCCGCGCCATTGCCGACGCACTGACCGCCACGCCGTCGGACCGCAGCACGCTCGCGGGCTGGGCCGCCCGCGTCGCGATGAGCGAGCGGTCGCTGGCGCGGCTGATGCTGCGCGAAACCGGCCTGACCTTCGGCCGCTGGCGCCAGCAGCTCCACCTCGTCGTTGCGTTACGCGAACTGGCGAGCGGCGCCAGCGTCCAGCGGGTCGCGGGTGAATTGGGCTACGATTCGGTCAACGCGTTTATCACGATGTTCCGCAAGGCGCTCGGCAGCACGCCGGCACAGTATTTTGCGCAGCGCCGGACATGAACTGCTCTAATCCTGGAAACCTCGCCGCCTCAGGCGGTAAGGCGCGCTCATCCGGATCGCGAGCGGTCGCTCACCCCAGCGGCGTTCCGGTCTATCCTCTCTTCAGCCGGCATGTCCGATCAGAAGAGCGTTCTTCAGGTGACCGGACAGCGCGGCGAGTTGCAGCATCGGTCCCCGCACGTTGGCGGCCATCATGCGGTCGAAGGTGTCGGCATCGACATCTTCGGAGGTTCCGAGCGCGGCGTATCCGGCGTTGTGCCATAGCCCGTCGAGCCCGCCGGCAATGTTTGCCGTCTCGGCCAGCATGGCGCCGCTCGAAGGATCAGATGCATCGTTGGCGAGAAGCCGGCCACGATCGCCAAGCGCACGTCGCGTGCCGTCGATACGATCCGGACTGAGCCCTGGGACGATGACGCTGCCGCCTTCGGCGACGATGCGCTTCGCCCCGGCCAGACCCATGCCGCTCGTTCCGCCAGTAATAAGGACGCGCTTGTTCTCGAACCTTACCATTGACCGAAGTTAGCAGACGAAGTCGCTTTCGGCATCCGGCTTTCCCACGGGGATCGGATTTCAGAACGGGCGTCAACTCTGTTGTACAGTCATTCTGCACCGCATTTGCGGATGGCGCCCGACCCGGTCGGCGAGGTCGGCGATGCCAATACCAGGGATGAGGCAAGTGCTTTGCATTGGCGTCACTGCGGCCGACGGCTCTTGGAAAATTATGATCGAGCCTGGTACCCCATCCCCGTTCGCGCCCTATGAGACTTTAGCGCAAGCCCTGCTATCGCAGGTTCCTAATCATAGTGATGGGTCGCACGATACTGGCCAGTTTGCTGCGGGTCTGGACCCTCGTCCGGCGTCTACAACACATAGAAGGCGGCGATCTCGAGGTCCTGCTGGCAGCGACCCTGTTGCATGACGCGATCGATGTAGAAAAGTCCTCCCCCGCAAGATCGGGTGCCTCGGCAAAGTCCGCGGCGTTCGGGGACGAAATCCTCCAAGGTCTTGGCTGGTCGGCGCAATGCAGGCAGCGTGTCGCACATGCCATTGAAGCACATAGCCATTCTTCTGGCGTGACGCCTGCGACATTGGAAGCCTGCATTTTGCAAGACGCTGATCGGCTCGACGCAATTGGGGCGATCGGCGTAGCGCGCTGCTTTTATACTGCGGGTCGAATGCAGTCGAAGCTATACGATCCCGGCGATCCACTCGCTCGTGCCCGAGACCTCAACGATGCCAAGTTCGCGCTGGATCATTTCAAGGCTAAGCTCTTTACGCTCGGCAGCAATATGAATACCGCTGGAGCGCGAGCTATTGCCCGCAAACGACAGGCTGCAATGCGCGGCTTCGTCGAAGAGTTGACGCAAGAAATTGGGGCTTAAGCGGGCCTACCCTCGACCGCGAGCGCGTCGATCAAACTCGTTTTGCCCGATCCAAGGCCGCCAGTGATGATGTGAAGGCGGTTGGTCATACGATCTGTATGGCTGCGACCGGCGTTCTCACAAACAAACGGCCGGTGAGGCGAGACGAGCACCGCAGTCTTTCCCATGCCTATAGGTGGCAGCTTTCCCAAAATCTGTTCTCAATTGCTCTTTCCCGAAATTGTCCCCGAGAGATGGAGAAATGGGAATGCCAAATGGTGCTGCAGCCGCCAATGTCAGGGCGGAAGAGCGTGCTACGAATGGTTTGCGACCGGGCGATGCTGGTTCTTGGTTGAGAACCTATGACTGGCCGTTTTCGGCGATAGCGGTCGTACCCGTGCTTTGACTGGAACGGCAAAAAGTGGTCGATGGCTGCCAACGGCGCATTCAGCGTGTTCTGGGACAAAGCCGCCATTCTCAAGTTCTGGACTGAACGTCAGGTCTTGCCATAAGCCGACATTCAGCGTTTTTTGGATCGCCCTCGCTCATCCAAGGCTTCTGAGCGGCTGCCGGTTTTGTAGACAC
>CAJYHD010000072.1 GCA_913773715.1 uncultured Sphingobium sp. | reverse complement strand
CAGGCCAGCATTGACCTGCCGATCGCAGGGGCGGCGACGCCGTCACTCACGTCGATCGGTGCGCTGTCGGCCAACGTGACCGTCGCCGCAGAACGACTGTCGGACATGGGCACGTTGTGGACACTGGGCTACGGCCTACACTGGACGCCGCTGCCCGCGCTGTCGCTGCTCGCATCGGTCAGCGACACGCGATCGGCCCCGACGGTCGAACAGCTCGGGGCGCCGTTGATCGTCGTGCCCAACGTTCGCACCTTCGATGCGCGCCGTGGAGAGACGGCCGATATCACGCGCAGCTTCGGCGGTAATCCCGGCCTTCACGCCGACGATCGCCACGTCCTTAGCGCAGGCGCCACCTTCAAGCCGATGGCCAGGACGGATCTGGTATTCACAATCGACTATATCCGCACGCGGATCGACGATCCGATCGCTGCCTTTCCTATCGCGTTGCCGCAGGTCGAGGATGCGTTCCCGGATCGCTTTACCCGCGACACCACCGGTCGCCTGCAGCGTATCGACGCGACGCCGATCAACTTCGCGCGATCGAACCAGCAGCAGATCCGCTGGGGCCTGAGCTTCATGAGGCCGCTAGGCCCGTTGCCGCCCGGTCTTCAGAACGCCAACGTCCGCGTGTTCTCTAGTCTCGAAGAGGCCAAGCGCCGCCTCCCGCCCGGCGCGCGCCTGGAGACTGTAGAGGCCGGGAGTCCCGCCGCCCGACGGGTTGAAAACCTTACGAGCCGGCTGATGCTGTCGCTACAACACAGCTGGCGGCTGGAGGATAGTGTATTGCTGCGCCCCAGCGGTCCGGTTCTGAACCTGCTCGACGGGGGTGCGCTCGACGTCCGGGGCGGCCGTTCCCGGCACGAGGTTGAGTTCCAGGCCAGCGCCTTCAAGCGCGGCCTCGGCGCCCGATTCACCGCGACATGGCAGAGCGGAACATCAATTCGTGGATCCGGCACACCGGCGGGAGATCTGAAATTCGGCAACCTGGCGACGATCAATCTCGCGCTATTCGCCAACGTTGGCGACTATCTAGGACGAACGAAGGCGCCCTCGTGGCTCAAGGGCATGCGCATGACGTTAGGCGTTACCAACATCGTCGATTCGCGCCAGAGCGTGCGCAATAGCTTGGGCACCACGCCCTTGATCTATCAGAATGCCTATCTCAACCCGGTGGGCCGGACGGTCGCATTTGGTTTGCGAAAAATGCTATAGCGTAGGTGATCGACAAAAGGACCCACAACAGGACGTTCGGCGGTCGTTTCGCGCTCCCCAACTTCGGACGCCCATTCATGTTCGCCCGACACCTCAACTCGCAATGGGGAAAAGGGGGACTGAGCGGTAGTTCGATTGTGGGTACGCTGATGTCATATTCGGACTAGCTACATAGTAGCTGCATCGGCAGCGTCCGCGCTATCGGCTGGCAGCTGAGAATGGGCCAGCATCCAATCGAAGTCGGACCAGTGCGGGACCTCAACGCGTCCACGGCCATCGTCATCCCAGAAGAAGATGGCGCCGAGGAGAAGGAGGCGACGAATATGCTGGTTCAGCACCAGCATTTCCACCTGCGCAGGGTATTTCGTGCCATCCCTCCAAATCGAAGGTAGATCGCTACGAAGAAGATCGAACCAGTTTGTTAGACCCCGCTCGGAGAGCATCCCTTCCAGAGCTAAATCATGGTCGTCCCCGCTATGACTTGTGACTGCACACGCTAGCTCGAACAAATCGGACACGGCCTCGCCTGCATCATGGATTAATCTGTCGACATCACCGTGGATACGATAGGCTCGGCGGATACCAACGAGATCGTCGGTGATCGTGGCCAAACGATCGCGAAGTCGATCTCGGTGGATGTTCTTCAACTCAGGATCAAGAAGCCCAGCATACCCGCTGACCAACCATGCCTTCCAGCCGGGGAGGGAGTACCGGAAGAGCAGCGCGTCGATCTGATCACCCTCAGTCACCCCACCGTCGAAGACCTTGTTGATCAACGCCGTGGCGCCGAGGCGGGCTAGCTGCCCCAATACGACGCTTGCTGCCCATCCGAACGAAAGATCGTCCTCGCCGAGCAGACCTGCCGCTACGCCGCCCCTCAGCACAATGGCGACACCATCTACGCCGTCCTGCTCGATGTTGACGTTGTAGGCGATGCTGAGTCCCGCCGCAGAAGGTACGGGAGGAGCCTCGATGGTGTCGAACCTGCCTCGAACCAGCGAGCTCAACGCACCGTCATAGTCAGAGTTGATGATGATACGTCGCAGGGTCGAGATGTCGAACCGCGATTTTGCCAATCCCAAAATCTGGCCGATGACGACGTTTAGCCGGCGCCCTCCCTCCTGATCGACACAGTCGGTATGCAACTCAACCCGACCCAGCGGTTCGCTTGCCCAATCGGCAGGCTGCTCGGTGCGAGCCGGGGGTGCCTGTGCAACGGTCGCGCGGAAGCTGGCCGCGGATTGCTCAAGCGACTGCCTGAGCAACGCCGCGGCCCCGAATCCCATCTTTGTAGCCGCGAACTCTAGTGCCGGGCTGACCTCGGAGCCGACGAAGAAGGAAAGGCAATGAGGTATCGCGGCTTCGTTGAAGTTGAACGTGTCCGCAGTGACCTCGCCGAGGCTGCCGATCAGAGCACGCCGGGGTGACAGCGGCATCATCACGACCGCCAGTTCGTCCTTTCCATGCTCCAGCAGCGACCCGGCAACGCCATCGTTATTCCAGCCGAGCGCTACGAAGTCGGGCAAAATCAGACGATTGCCGTCGATGTCGTCGACGCGCCAAGTGAATTGCTCCAGCATCTCGACCCGTCCTTGCGGAGCGAGCGAGGCACTGAGCGCGCGTGCGTGCGCGTCCCTTGCCTCAAGGGGGCCGTGCGCTTGGAATCGTGAAACCACCTCCTCGATGGCGCCTGACATCTCGCCATAGCTGGCGGAAGCGTTTTCACGCAGCATGGCGTGGGCAATCGGAATGAATGCGGCTGGTGGCACTCCCATGGCGGAGATGATCGGGTTGTCGGCAATGTGTTCCTCGAACACCTTGCGAAACTGGGGACCGGGTGTTTTGTCAGCCGCGCCGAGCAGCGCGGCAACCTTCTCCTCGCTGCCGAATAGGTCGCCAACCAAGCCAGCCATAGCTGAAGCGCCGGC
>CAJYHD010000071.1 GCA_913773715.1 uncultured Sphingobium sp. | reverse complement strand
TGGTTGAGCGACAGCAGGCGGTTGCGACGGATCGCGATCAGCCGGTCGGCGCTGGTGGTCAGCCCGACGACCAGCGGGTTCTTCAGTTCGAACAGGAAGCGCGGCGGCGGGCTTTCGACGACGATCGGGATGTTCGCGGTCTTGAACCCGCGATTGGCGAGATAGATGGAGGTCGGCGTCTTCGACGAGCGGCTGACCCCGGCCAGCACGATGTCGGCCTCCTCCCAATCCTCGTGCGCGATGCCGTCGTCATGCGCGATCGTAAACTGGATCGCATCGACGCGCGCGAAATAGGCCGCGTCCAGCACGTGCTGGCGCCCCGGCCGCGCCTTCGCCTGCTGGCCCAGCAGCATCGACAGCGCGTCGTTCACCGGATCGAGCGGCGCGACCGTCGGCAGCCCCAGCGCGCGGCAGCGGTTTTCCAGCGCCGCGCGGGTCGCCGGGTTCACCAGCGTGAAGATGACGAGGCCGGGGTTCTGCGCGATTTCCTGAAGGATGCGGTCGAGGTGCATTTCGGTGCGCACCATCGGCCAGAAATGGCGCACCGTCTCGACATCGTCATATTGCGCGAGCGCGGCCTTGGCGATGTTCTCCAGCGTCTCGCCGGTCGAATCCGAGAGGAGATGGAGGTGAAGCCGGACCATCAGCGGGTCAGCGGGGCCGATCTGTGGACAACATGGGGACAGGCGCTAGCGCAACTTCGCCGCGCGGCCAAGCGAGCGATCCGACCGTTGATGGATGCGATTCCATCCACAATCCCGTCCCCAGCCGCGCCATTCGTCCACAGCCTGTGGATAACGGGGATGATCGGCGCCGAATCCGCCGCTTCGCGAGGGCGACCCCCGCGTCAAGCTGTTGGCATTTCCGGGGCGAACGCATAAGCCCCGCAACTCACCCGCCATCATCATCAACAATCCCTTTAAGAATCTCTTAATAGGAAGAAGGAACGGTCGCCGATCGTGGACAAGCCGCTGCTCAGCGTCCTGAAGGGCCATCGCCAGGCCCGCCCCCCGATGTGGCTGATGCGCCAGGCGGGACGGTATCTGCCGGAATATCGCGCGCTGCGGGCACAGAAGGGCGGCTTCCTGGCGCTGGCCACCGATCCGGTGGCGGCGGCCGAGGTGACGATGCAGCCGATCCGCCGCTTCGGCTTCGACGGCGCGATCCTGTTCAGCGACATCCTGATGGTACCGTGGGCGCTGGGCCAGGACCTGTGGTTCGAAGCGGGGGAGGGGCCACGCCTTGCGCCCAAACTGACCACCCGTGCGGCGATCGATGCGCTGGGTGTGGCGGATGGAGCCAAGCTCCAGCCGATCTACGACACCTGCACCCGTGTCGCTGCGGCGCTGCCGCCGCACGTCACGTTCCTCGGCTTTGCGGGATCGCCCTGGACGGTCGCGACCTACATGATCGCAGGGCAGGGGTCGAAGGACCAGGCCGAGGCGCGGACGCTCGCCTATGCCGATCGCGGGGCGATGAGCACGCTGGTCGACCGGATCGTCGACCTGACCGTCGAGTATCTGGCACAGCAGATCGCGCATGGTGTCGAGGCGGTGCAGCTGTTCGACAGCTGGGCAGGGAGCCTGAGCCCGACCCAATATGAGGATTGGGTGATCGCCCCCAACGCCCGCATCGTCGCGGCCCTGCACGAGCGCTGCCCGGGCACGCCCGTCATCGGCTTCCCCAAAGGGTCGGGCGCGAAGCTGGTCGATTACGTCGCGGGCGTGCGCCCCGATGCGGTGGGTCTGGACGAAACGGTCGATCCCGTCTGGGCAAACGCGGTGCTGCCGAGCGGCTTGCCTGTGCAGGGCAACCTCGATCCGATCGCGCTGTTCGCCGGGGGCGCGGCGCTCGACGCCGAAATCGACCGCATCCTGGACGCCTTCACCGACCGCCCGCACATCTTCAACCTGGGTCACGGCATCGGCCAGTATACCCCGATCGAGCATGTTCAGCAGCTGATCGATCGCGTACGGTCGCCGCGATGACCAACCTTCTCGGCCAGTCCTATCTGTGGGTGAAGGCGGCGCACATCGTCTTCGTAATCTTCTGGATGGCCGGGCTGTTCATGCTGCCGCGCTATCTGGTCTATCATCAGGAAGGGCTGGGCGACTCCGTGGAAGAGGCCCGCTGGACCAAGCGTGAAGCGGTTCTGCGCCGGATGATCCTGACGCCCTCGCTCGTCATCGTCTGGGTGCTCGGGCTGCTGCTCGCGGCCAATGCCGGGCTGTTCGATGGCGTGGGCGGCCTCGGCTGGCTTCACGCCAAGCTGCTGATCGTCGTGCTGCTTAGCGGTTATCACGGCTGGGCGATCGGCTATGCCCGCAAGCTGCAGGCGGGCCGTGCGACGCTCACCGGCCGTCAGTTGCGCCTCATCAACGAAGTCCCGGCGCTCGCCGCGATCCTGATCGTCGTGTTGGTGGTGGTGAAACCCTTCTGAGGCGGGTTGACTTGACCCCGGCCCACTCCTAACTCGCCTTCAGAGCGCGAACCGCAGCCTCGCGGGCGCGTTTTCCTCCCTCTCTCGTTCGCGCCATCGTCGATTTTCGACCCCGCAGCGCCCGAAAATC
>CAJYHD010000070.1 GCA_913773715.1 uncultured Sphingobium sp. | reverse complement strand
CGTGCAACCAGCCATCCGATCAGAAGAATGACCAGCGCGCCGATAATGCGCGGCCCCCATTCCTGCGCGTACATCCAGACCTGGTTCGTAAAGTCGCGGGTCCCGTCGATCACGGTTCCCCCCGCATAGCGGACATCGTTCATATCAACCTCCCTGAACCCCGGCCGCTTCCGTCAACGCACCGCAAGATGCGGCCGCTTTCGTGACTTCCAGGGGTATTTTGACGTCGTTGACCTGAGCGCCCGCGCGGATCAGGTCATTGGCCGTCAGGCGCCCGGCCTGCGACTGACTCAAAGCTTGTGCGGCGCGACCGAGTTGTCGGAGCTGGCCCAGCGACAGGCGCGACTGCAGGCGATCTCCCATGCATCGCGCCGAACCTTCGCTTAGTCCGTACCCTCCAAGCCCGGTCGCTATTTGTGTCGAAGGGCTGGCACAGGAAGCGAGCAGAACAGCCCCGGCGACAGGCATCGCCGTGCCGCCTAGCGCTCTCCATGCCGATCGAACCATGCTGCTATCGCCCGGTTATGTATTCAACCGTTCATTAACGGTTTTTCACATGGCGCGTTCCCGCGGAGGTTTCTTTTGTCGAAATTGGTCGACGTGTAGGGCGGCGCGTTGAGCATGCAGCTAGAGAGGAGCTTTTCATTGGCTGACGATCCCGCAGATCGCGAGAACGGTGCGGCTCTTTCGAGCAGCAACCACCTTCTCGATCGGGTTCCTCCCGATGAGCGGGCGCGGATGGACGATCGCCTGGAGCCCGTGCTGCTGGAAGCCGGACAGGTATTGTACGAGCCCGGTCAACCGCTCACTCACGTCTTTCTGCCGCTGACCGGCATGATCTCGCTGGTCGCGGTCATGAGCGACGGTCGAACCGCTGAGGGAATGACGATCGGGCGTGAGGGAGCCGCAGGTTTGAGTGCGAGCGGCTATGTCGACGACGCTTTCAACCGCTATGTCGTTCAACTCCCCGGCAGCGGCTACCGGGTCAAAGCGGAAGATTTCGAAGATCTGGTGGACGAGAGCGTGGAGTTCTGTTCGGCCGTTACTCGCTGGCGCGAGGTCATGGTGCGAATGTCACTACAATCGGTTGCCTGTAACGCGCTTCATACCGTTCGCCAGCGCCTCGCGCGCTGGATCCTGACCACCCACGATCGGACCGAGACCGACAGGCTGCCCTTGAAGCAGGAATTCCTTGCCGAAATGCTCGGGGTCAAGCGAAACGCTGTCAACATCGTTGCCCGCGAATTTCTCTCGATCGGAGCGATAGAGTACAAACGCGGCAAGATCTCGGTGATCAATCCCGACCTACTGCGGGAGGAATCCTGCGAATGTTACGCACTCATCCGGGGTGAAATATCGAAACTGTTCACGCAGCCACCGAGCAGTGAGTGCGAAGACTGACATCTGGTGCGGCGATCGCGAGCATGGTCTTGGTTTGATATGGACGCGGTCAAGTCGCTAAGACGCTTGGAACCGATCATTTGTCCGCCGTCTGCCCGTCAAGCGCTCGAAGCGCGTTGTGAATCGCCGTTGCCGCTTTCGCCCCGTGACCTGTCGCCACGCTGATCTGATCGAGACCGGCCACGACATCGCCGGCAGCATAGCAACCGGGTAGATTGGTGCGCTGATCCTCGTCAGTGGCAATGCACCGGCAGTCACTCAATGCGACCCCCATATCGATGGCCAGCGCATTGTTGATGTCCGAGCCAAGCGCCGGATACACGGTGTCCACGACTACGGTGCCGGCACCGTCTTCCAAGGCGATTATGACATCATCTCCCGACTCGAAGTCGATGGAGGCTAGCGGCGCACCGGCGAGCGCGATCCCGGCCTCTTGGAGCGCCTGTCGGTCCTCTTCGTCGAGGTCGACGGTCCGCTCTGCCAGCAACGTGATCTTTGACGAATATGTCCTGAGAAAAAGTGCCTCCGCGACGCCGTGTTCGTCGGCGCCGATCACGGCGATGCGCATGTCGGTGACCTCGAAACCGTCGCAGATCGGGCAGTAGCGCAACTTGCCTCTTTCCAATGCCCGCCTGTGCGTGGCGGGATCGATCTGCGGACTGCGATTGACCACACCTGTCGCGAGCAACGTCATACGCGCGTCCAGCGTGCGGTTCACTGTGGATACGAGAAACCCGTCTCCCTTCCGCTCCAATGCCGTTGCGCGTTCAGGATGCAGCACCGCGCCATAGCGCTCGGCCTGCGCGCGCATCCGCACGAGCAGCTCGTCTCCGCCGATCCCTTCCGGGAAGCCGGGATGATTATGCGACCTGGGAATCCAGCTTGCCCGGCTGTTGCCGTCATCAATTACAACGACGTTGCGACGGAACCGTGCGAGATAAATGGCGGCGGTCAGGCCTGCCGGTCCGCCGCCGATGATCACGCAGTCAATCATTCGGGAGCATCGCCGGATCTGAGGTGCCCCGATCTGCGGCCAGCGTCGCGTGCACACTCGGCATCAGCGACGCAGTATTCCATTGGCGGGTTCGATCGGATCGGCCCCCGCAACCAGATGCCACCCTTTGCGGACTGCGTATTGAACGCCCCATCCAAGTGCGTAGGTCGCGACAATGGGCGCCAGTCCCCGGATCGCCGTTTCAGCGACGGTGCCGATGATAGCGCCCTTGATCCCGCTGTCACCGTCACCGCGGTCGATTGCAGCGCCTATGAGCGCGCCGAGCAGATTTGCCATGTGCCGTCCTTTCGTGAGGGTGCGCCCGACCGAGGTCGGGCGTGGAGACGTCTCGAGCGATCACGCCAGCGTTCGAACCGACGCTTCCCGATCCCAATAACGCTTCTTTGCCGCCTCGACGAAGCCGGCAAGGTCGGTGACGCCCTCGTCGGGCTCGACCCCCGCCTTGTCGAGGAGCGGCTTGGCGGCGTCGTTAACGCCGATCGCCTTCAAGTGGCCGAAAGCGTCCATCACCCATTGCACCGCGGCGCCTTCCTTGACGAGCTTGGCCGCAGCCGCCTCAGACAGGATCACCGCGCAAGCATCGACCGTCACCGACGGCTGGCCGAACAGCTGCGCGTCCGCGGCGATCGCGCTGCCGTCGGACAGGGGCACCTTGCCGACTTTGGGCGCGATCGTCATCGGCGTGCCGCCAGCGGCCTTCACCGCGTCCTTGAGCGTCGACAGCTCGCCGGCGTCGGTTCCGTCGGCGATCAGGATGCCGACCGTGCGGCCTTCCAGCGTGTGCTTTTCGAGCGGACCGCGGATGATGCGCAGCGCGGGCGAGGGATCCATGTCGAGAACCGGGGCGGCGGTCTTCGATGGCGGCGGCAGGTCCATCGCGAGGCCATCGGCGACGCGTTGCGCCAGAGTCTCGTCGACGTTGCGCAGGTTGGCCATGACCGAGATGCGGATATGCTCAAGGCTGACCTTGCTGAGCTCGAACACCAGCGCCGAGGCGATGTGCGCCTGTTCGGCCGGGTCCATCGACCGGAAAAACAGCCGCGCCTGGCTGTAATGGTCGGCGAAGCTCTCCGGCCGGATGCGCAGCTTCTGGCCCTGCTCTTCCGAGGGGAAAGTCTTGTAGCCACGCTCCGGGTCTTCGCGGGCGCCGGCTTCTTCGCCCGCCTGCGCCAGGCTGTTGGGCTCGTAATTGGCGCGACCCTTGGGAACCGACATCTGCATGTGGCCATCGCGCTGCTGGTTCATGAACGGGCAGCCCGCCGCCTCGGCACGGCCCTTCGCGCGGTTGATCGGCAGCTGATGGAAATTGACCGAGCCAAGCCGCGATAGCTGCGTGTCCGTATAGCTGAACAAACGGCCCTGCAGCAGCGGATCGTTCGAGAAGCCGATGCCCGGGACGACATGGCTCGGCACGAATGCGGCCTGTTCGGTTTCGGCGAAAAAATTGTCAGGATAGCGGTCGAGCACCATCTTGCCGACGATGCGGACGGGCAGCACCTCCTCGGGAATGATCTTGGTCGCGTCGAGCACGTCGTAGGGCTGGCTTTCGGCGAACGCCTCGTCGAACAGCTGCACGCCCAGCTCCCAGGTCGGGAAATCGCCGCGATCGATGCTCTCGAACAGATTGCGGCGCTGGAAGTCCGGATCGGCGCCGGCAATCTTCACCGTCTCGTCCCAGATCGTGGAGGCGAGGCCCGCCTTCGGCTTCCAGTGAAACTTGACGAAGGTCGACTTCCCCTCCTTGTTGATGAAGCGGAACGTGTGGACGCCGAACCCCTCCATGTTTGCGAAGGTGCGGGGCAGCGTGCGGTCGGACATCGCCCACATGACCATGTGGGTGGACTCGGGCATCAGCGAAATGAAGTCCCAGAACGTGTCGTGCGCGGTTGCCGCTTGCGGGTAGCCGCGATCAGCCTCCATTTTGGCCGCGTGGATCAGGTCTGGAAACTTGATCGCGTCCTGGATGAAGAAGACGGGGATGTTGTTGCCGACAAGATCCCAATTGCCCTCGCGCGTATAGAACTTGACCGCGAAGCCGCGCACGTCGCGCGGCGTGTCGACCGATCCGGCACCGCCCGCGACGGTCGAGAAGCGAGTGAACACCTCGGTGCGCTGGCCTTTCTTCTGGAACAGATCGGCGACGGTGATATCGGCGAGGCTCTCGGTGCACTCGAAATAGCCGTGCGCCGCGCTCCCACGCGCATGAACGATGCGCTCGGGGATGCGTTCGTGATCGAAATGGTTCATCTTCTCGCGGAAGACTTCGTCCTCGATCAGCACCGGGCCGCGCGGCCCCGCCTTCAGCTGGTTCTGATTGTCCGAGATCGGCATGCCATGGTTGGTCGTGAGCACCGGATGATCGTCGTCAGCGATCTGATGCGTTTCCCCGCCTGCGTAATCCTGCTTCCGCGCTTTGCCGTCCGACGCCATTGCTAATCCCCTTCAAGTTCACGCAGCACGGCGTGGACGATTACGATGTCGAGTGTCTTCCAACAGTCGGAGGGGTGCTCATATCGAGGTGCCCCTTGCTTTCAGTCACGACCCTTTCGGCCGAGGCTGATCAGATTTTGTCACCGAGCGCGCCTTTGATGCCGCCCTTGAGCTTCTGCCCTTTGCCGGTCGCCTGCTGTGCGGCGCCGTCTGCTGCCAGATCGGGGTTATCGGTCCGGGTGCCGACCTCCTGCTTGGCGTCACCGACCAGGTCGTTGATCGCGCCCTTCACCTTGTCCACGAACTCGCCCACGATGCATCTCCATTGATTGCAATAGGCTTCAACGACGACCGCGCGCTTTGGCTCCCGCTATGCACGGAAAAATGCATAAGACTGGAACGCATGGCGGCTGAACCTGTTCGGACGACAACAGGGGAAAAGCGGATGCACCGATTGCTGATCGCCGAGGACATTCCGGCCGTTGCCAGCCACCTAGAGGATCTCGCGCGGGATTCCGGGATCGACGCGATCATGATCGTTGACAGTATCGAGAGCGCTCGAGCCGTCATCGAATTTGCTCCTGAGATCGCGATCATCGACCTCAATCTGGCCGACGGCTTCACCGGCCCGATGATCGCTGATGAGCTGCGACGGAGCTGCGACACCCGGATCATCTATCTCACGGCCAACCCGGAGCTTCTCCCCGAGGCATTGCATATGGAGCACCGGGTGTTGCGTGAACGATAGGCGAACACGAAGCCGCGTCATGCAGCGAGCAACGATGTGGGTGTGCGTAGCGGCCTGAGCTGGCCGACCGGAGGGCGGTCGTCGGTGTTCCAGCGGTAGTCGCCGGTGAGCGAGATATGCTCCCACCCGAGCGGTGCGATGTGGCGGGCAGTTTCAGGAATCACGGTCATGCCGGCGATGGCCTGTTCGAGGTAGCGGGTGTTCCACAGGATGATGGCGGCTACGAGCAGGTTGAGGCCGGAGGCGCG
>CAJYHD010000069.1 GCA_913773715.1 uncultured Sphingobium sp. | reverse complement strand
AAAATATCTCGGTTCCTGGCATAATTTTCCCATCGAAATCCCATCATAAAATACACAAAACGAAAAATCACACAAACAACAGTAGTATTATTCGATATTATTTGGCGTAGCTCGATCGACCCACGCGCCTCGAAAAGCAAACCCCAAGAATGCAACCGAAAGGCGTAGACTCGGCGCGGACTCGACAGGGAAAATTGACGGATGATCAAGGTTATCCAATCCTTAATGCCGCGATTCGGATTCGAGGGAGCTTGCTTGCCGTAACGACAGACTTGGCCATAAAGCTTCCCTATCACCGCCCCCGGTATCGAGGCCCTAGGTCATGACGAAGCTTTCTTCCCTGGCTGAGATCAGCAAGGACGTCCCAGCGCTCGGCTACGCCCCCGTGGGCGGCCACGCCAAGCGCAGCCTGGACATCCTGATCGCCGTCACGGCGTTGATCCTTCTCAGCCCGCTGATGCTTTTCATCATCGTTCTGATGAAGATCACCGATCCCGGTCCGATCTTCTTCGGACACAAGCGGGTCGGCTTCGACGGACAGCATTTCCCTTGCTACAAGTTCCGCTCCATGGCGACGAACTCGGCCGAGCTTCTTCAGAAGCTTCTCCAGAGCGATCCCGTCGCGAAGGCCGAGTGGGAAGCCTCGCAGAAGCTGCGCAACGACCCGCGTGTCACGCGAATCGGCCGCATCCTCCGCGAGACGAGCCTGGACGAACTGCCGCAGCTGTTCAACGTTCTGAAGGGCGACATGAGCCTCGTCGGCCCGCGCCCGATCGTGGACGACGAGATTCCGCGCTACTCGCACCGCATCTCCGCCTACAAGCGCGTTCGCCCCGGCGTCACCGGCATGTGGCAGGTCAACGGCCGCTCGGACACCAGCTATGCCGCCCGCGTCAAGTTCGACAGCTACTATGTGCGCAACTGGTCCGTGCTTCTGGACCTGCGCATTCTGTTCAAGACCGTCGGCGTGGTTCTGAAGCGCGACGGCAGCTACTGAGACCGGACGGTGGGCTTCGGCCCGCCGCAGCATCCTCGATAAGGCTTGCACCTCTGCGGGCCAGCATGTGAAACGGGTCTTGAGCGCACTCAAGGCCCGTTTTTTCATGTCCGACCGTCTCGATCGCATCGTTTCCGCCGCCCTTCGCGCCGGCGCGGCCATCATGACGATCTATGACGACTGCATCGAAGCTGAGACCAAGAGCGACGGCTCGCCCGTGACGCAAGCGGATCGGCTGGCGGAAGCGATTCTTCTGGAAGCTCTCGGGGCCGACTTTCCGGATATCCCGGTGATCGCGGAAGAAGAGGCGGCGGCCGGGCGCATTCCCGATGTCGGCGAGCGCTTCTTTCTGGTGGACCCGCTGGATGGAACGCGCGAGTTCATCGGACGTAACGGCGAGTTCACGGTCAATGTCGGGCTGATCGAGGCGGGCGCGCCGCGCCTTGGCGTCATCTATGCCCCTTGCCTCAGCCGCGTTTTTGCAGCCGATGGCGCGTCATGCTGGCAGGGCGAGGTCTTGGATGGCGCCATCGTGGAGCGCCGCGCCATGCGGGTCCGAGCCGCACCTGCCGAGCCCGTCACCGTCGCCAGCCGCTCTCATGCAACGCCCGAAACTGCGCGCTGGCTGACGCGTCACGCCATCCGGCATGTCGCCTGTCGGGGCTCCTCCCTGAAATTCTGCCTGCTCGCCGCCGGGGAGGCCGACCTCTATCCGCGCTTCGGTCGGACGATGGAATGGGACATCGCGGCCGGACACGCGATCCTGCAAGGAGCAGGCGGCCTCGTCACGACACCGGAGGGAGAGCCCCTGCGCTACGGCAAGCGCGACCAGCATTTTGCCAATGGCGATTTCATCGCGGTGGGAGACCCCGCACTTCTGACGCTTTTGCGCTAGCGCATGTCAGCTGCGGCGGGCACGCCGGGTCGAGGGTTCGATCGACCGAAATCAGGGCGAGCGTCAGGCCAACGCCCAGACCGCAAGGCCCGCCCAGAAGCTGGACGAGATGGCAAGACCGAGGAGAATGCCGCGCGCCGGCGCCAGGCGTTCGCGCGCATCCGAGACATCGCGTTGCGACAGATCGATCGTGCCGGTCACCAGTTCAGCCTGGAAAGGGATCATTTCGATATCTCGCTGCTATCCGCCATCGACCCGCCCCTCGCATCTCGCGCGAAGGACCGATCCGGCGTCTTGTCTGCAGGACATTAAAAGCAGTGCTTGAAAGGAAGCTTGCGGCAATCGCTCAAATTGCGCCCAATTGACGGGAGTGACGTCAAAAATCCGCAAATGAGAGAATGTAGATAATAAAGGAAAAACTTTTGCCGCGAGTCGGTTGCCGCCTTGCATCACCCAACGTACAAAGCCCTACCCATGCTGCACCGCAACGCGGCAGGGACCCTGACGACGACAGCGCCAAGAATGGACCCAAGACGATGGGCAACGTGCCGCCGCTCGAAAGCACCGCTTCGAACCTCGCTGTGATCGGAACCGGCTATGTCGGCCTCGTGTCCGGCGCTTGTCTCGCCGAAGCCGGGCATCACGTCGTCTGCGTCGATCAGGTGCAGGCCAAGATCGACATGCTGCGCGCCGGTGCCATCCCGATCTACGAGCCGGGGCTGGATGAGGTGGTTCGACGCAATGTCGAGGCGGGTCGCCTGCGCTTCACCACCGATCTGGCGGAAGCCGTGGCGGACGCGCAGATCGTCATGATTGCGGTGGGCACCCCCACTCGCAAGCTCGACGGCAATGCCGACCTTCAATATGTCTTCGCCGCCAGCCGCGACATCGCCCGCGCCCTGGCCCATCCCGCCGTCATCGTCACCAAGTCCACCGTGCCGGCCGGCACGGGGCGCGAGATCCGGCGCATC
>CAJYHD010000068.1 GCA_913773715.1 uncultured Sphingobium sp. | reverse complement strand
CTCGGCGAGATGCTTGTCCAGCGATGCATTGGCGTTGGCCAGGATCAGGCCCTGATCAGGACCTGCGAAGACGAAAAGCCGGGCCTCCACATCGAAGTCGACCAACTCGGCCGCCTGCACGATCACGCGATCGGTGAGCGGGCGGATTTGATCGTGCTGCAGCACCGCGTCGACCGCAGCCAAGACGGGCGCGCCGGGCACGCCGGTGCCGCTGGCGGACATTACAGTCACGCGGACGTCCCCGGGCCAGTCCGCACTATCCAGCGCTGCCGACATCGCGGTAACTAGCGCTGGCGCAACATCGTGGGTGGCGAGGACTTCCAGCACGACCGCTTTGATGTCGTCGGGCGCGGGCGACACAGCCGTAGCATCGGCCACATCGCCATGTGCGGAGCGCGCGTGGTAGACGTAAGCCATTTCAGGGCCAGCGACCGAGAAACGATGAGGCGCTAGCTGGATGCGCTGGCGGAAGGCGGTGTCGCTTTCCATGACGGCGGGCGTGGTGAGAGTGGCGGGAGCGACGGTCAGGCGCTGTACGTCGAGTGCCGCGCCAAGCTGATCCAGGTTTGAGCCGCTGGCGTAGGCCAGCAGGAGCCCGCGTGCCGCATCGTTGAATGCCTGTGCCAGGACCAGTTCGTCGTAGCTGTCGGCTTGGAGCAGCAGCATGGCAGGGTCGCTTTCGACCAGCGCCGAGAAGGCGGGCATCCGGGCGATCAGCCGAGCGAGCTTGTCCGCAAGCCGATCTTCAAAGCTGGGGGTCGGTACCAGCGCGGGAGCGGGCACGGTCGAGAGATCGACGGCGGGGGATGTGGCGATGGAACCGACCATGCCCAAAGCTTTGGGCCAGTCTCATGCGCGCGCGGTAGTGCCGGGGCGGGTAGAGGTTGGCGTTACCGCGTCAGGCATCGAGATCGAGCATGGAGGCCGCGATTTCGAGTGCCAGATGCTCGTCTTCCGGCCCGAACCCCAGCAGACGGCGGACGGGGTATCGAGTGCGGATCGGCGCGCCGTTGCGCAAGTAGCCAACGGTCGAGACTTCGCCGAACTGACTTACGGCAGCGACCCTGTCGACGTTGCCGCTGGCGGGCCGGATCGTCACGCCGTCCTCGTCCGCCTCGATTTTCCAATTGCGCAGCCGCCGCAGGCCCTTGAACATCTTGCCGGGCTGTTTGCGGCGCAGGCGGCCACGGCGATCCTTGCGCGGTTTGCGCGGTTCCATCGCCCGGCCGTCCGGCTCGATGTTCTCGCCTATGCGCTTAAGGTTGGACCGACGCAGGGCCTGACCCAGTTTCAGGGCGGCGCGGCGGCGCTGACTGGGCTCGAGGCCTGCCAGGATGCGGCCGAACCATTCGTCAAGCTGGGCGAGATCATCGGCCATGGCAGTCAGGCCTCCCAGGGCGGCATGTCATCTTCAACGGCGAAGCCGGTAAGCGGGGGAGCGGCCTGCGGATTGATGATGCTCAGCACATCGGCAAACAGGGGCTCGGGCTCGGCCTGGTATTCCAAAGCGACCCTGCCGCCCGCACCCGGCGTTGCGGTGACCGCCTGATCGAGTTGGAGCTGCAGCAGCACGTCGGCCGTGCCGTTGTCCAGAATGTCAGCGTCGAAGTCGAACCCGTTGACGGTGGGGGCCAGCAAATCGGGTTGGTTGACGCGCGCCCACCGGAAGACGGCAAGGCCGATCACGGCGATGTCGCTGGTCATCTCCACCACCAGCACGTTGAGCCGGAACGCCAGCGCCAAGCCCTCTGTCTGCGTCTGCACCGACTTGCCCGAGCCGCGTTCGATCCACATGCGCAAATTGTCGGGGTTGCGGCTCAACTCGGGTAGCGCGGTGATCAGCGCGGCGCGTAGGCTATCGATCTTGCGCACGAAATCAGTCCCACAGCTTCACGGTTTCAAGGATGGGCGGCGCGGCCTGCGAGAGATCGGGCAGCAGCACCTCGGTTCCGGCGGGAAGGTGCGGCCCGATGGCGGCGAGGCCCGGATTGAGGATCAGCACTTGCTCGGTCACCGATCGGGTGCGGCCCAGCATGCGCCAGCAGATCGCGTCGATCGTCTCGCCTGCGAGCGCCGTGGCGCGCATAATCAGATCAACTCGACACGATTGGGTGAAATCGGTGCGCTCGCGCCCAGGCTGCGCAGATCTGCGACGGCGGCCAGGGCGATGCGGCGCGAATCGTCGGACGTCGCAACCTTTTCGGCAGCGCGATCGAGGCCATCATCGGTTGCGGAAATGTCGCGGTGCTGGCCTTGCAGCTCCGCAGCTGCGAAATAGGTGACGACGCGCTCCCAAAGTACGACCGCCAGATTGCGCTGGTTGATCGTCAGGGCCGTGGTGTCCTCAAGCTTGGAAAGACCGGCGGCGGCGCGATCACTGCGCCAGGCGGACAGCTCACGAAAGCCGTGGATCATGCCGCTCTCGATCGCGGAGGTGAGCCGCTCGGTCGGCACCGTTCCCTCGCCACCGATCCGAACGATCGCGCGCACGGAGCCCAGTTTGACCGGCGTGAACC
>CAJYHD010000067.1 GCA_913773715.1 uncultured Sphingobium sp. | reverse complement strand
ATAAAGACCAATGGCACTCCCCCCTCTATGACCTGGGAGAACAAGCGGTAAGTAAACGCTTCCTGTCATGTCGGCATGCTTGTTACGTGCAACTCCCTCGCAGCCCCAATAGGACGAAGATACGGTTGCATCCTGGGATATTTGCCTTGTAGAAGCGGTTTATGGCGAAGATAGATGTCGGGGCCGAGTTGCTGCGGCGCACGATCGAGATCGGCGAAACGCTCGTCCGCATTGCCGATGACCTCGGCGAGGACATCGCTGCGAACCATTTGGTCGCGGGCCTCGAAATCCTCAAGATACGCGCACAACTTGGTCTAGAACTCGACGAGCGCCTCTTCCATCAGCCGGAGGCCGACAGCAGTCAGCCGTAGGTAGCTACGCCGCCCATCTTGAGGGTCGTTCTTGCGTTCCAGTAAGCCCCGGCCTTCAAGACTCGCGATCCAGCGCAGTGCAGTCGTCTGGGCGACGCAGGCAGCGATACAGGCGCTCGAAATCGAAACCGTACGCGGCTCGTGCTCGGCGACATAGAGATCGAGCAAAATGTCCCAGCAGGGATCGACAAACAACTCGCCATTCGCGCCGAAGATACGCTCACGCCGTCGCCTCGCCGCATAAAGCGCTTTCGCGCGCAGCGGAGCCGGACGCCGTGTCGGCTCCGCAACAGCACGTGCAGTGCCGCCTATGCTGAAGATCTTCTCAAGCGGCTGCGGCCCAACTCGCTCCACGCCCAGGGCAGCGCGCGCGATGTCCATGATCGAGGCCAGCGCATGTTCCGGGCTTTCGGGGATCGGGCGTATGCTCATGGCTGTGCGTCCTGGCTCCAGTCGAGGTCGGCCCCGAATTGCTGGAGGCGTCGTTGATGGCGGATGACCCCGGCGGTCAGCGTGGCAATCGCGAGGTAGCTCGGCGCTGCGATGGCGATCGCATAGGCCTGTTTTACGATTGTCGTATCGAGTAGCTTCACGATGTGCGCGAGGACCGTGACGCCATGGATCGCGAACAAGGCGATCGGCCAGAAACGGTCGGCCTTGGCAAGGACAATCGTTATTCCCGCCAAGAGCGCCAGGTCCACGACCGCGACAGACAGCTCGGTAGCGTGATAGCGCTGTGTGGGGCCGGTATAGAGGAGGTGTGAAGCAATGGTCGCGACGGCAAACATGCCCGCGACCCAGCGTTCGGGCTTCCCGCCATAGATGGCAGCAAGCCCAAGCGTTGCGATCAGCCCAGCAAGGAACACGACGACATTCATAACGTAAGGCGTCCTGGCGCAGGGCGATCGATCACATTCAACGCGCCGCGAAGCGCACGATATTGTCGGGCGAAGCATCCGACAGAGAGACCTGGGCGCCGACATGACCAGTCGCGTCCGGGCAAGGCTCGGTGTCGCCGAATTGGGTCGGATTAATTCCGAGTTCGGCCGGGAGGGCAACTGCGAGCTTGTGGGCCGCGATGAATTCTTCGCGGGCGTCAAGTTGGGCGGCGAAGCTGCGACCGAGCTTGCGGATCATGAGTGCGCCTGTACCAATCGGAACGCCGGTTGCGGCGCGGCGCTCAAGGACTGTTGCAAGCAGGCGTGCGGTCTGTGCGGCGGCGAGGTCGGTGGTGGCTTCGGCCGGCATGAAGTCGTCGCGGACGGCACGATAGGCGGTCATCAGATCGGTGGTCATCGGTATCGCTCCCGCCTCTTCGAGGCGCTGGCATTAGATCGTTACTGGTGAGCGCCGTGCGCGGCGCGCCAGTCGCTGAGCTTTCCAATGGCTGCCCCCAAACCGCCCAGGCCGACGCAAATCAGCACCAGCGAAAAGACGGCGAGCAACAGCCGTTGCGGGATTGTCAGGTCATTGCGGCGTCTCCCCCCGGCCTGTGTCGACGCCGGAGGTGCTTCAGATTTGTCTCTCGCCGACAGTGGTGATTCCTCTGTCGGCAATTTCTCGGGACGGTCCACCACCAAAGGGAGCGACGTCTGAGGAGCGTCCAGAGGGTTGATAGACGGCGCCGACGGGCGCGCGCCTGTAGCGCCCGCGACAACCGCATTTGCTCTGTCGCGGGCGACGACGAGCCGAGCCGCCTCACGACGGTTAGGGACGCTCAGGCGGGTGATCGCGCGCTCGATATGCGTATTGACGGTACTTGGGGAAATGCCCAGCTCGGCTGCGATCTGCTCGGTCTTTTTCAGATCGGCCACAAGCCGCAGGCACCTGATCTGCATGTCAGAGAGTTTGTCGAGGGCATCAGTGCTCATATCGCTGATTTGCCCCATTTCGGGGCGAGCTGCGAGTCAGACGGATGACCACCGTCCCTCGGATCAAGGGCGTTGAGCACTCAGCGGAATGCTTTGTTGACGGTCGCGGGGCCGTCAACATACTCGGGCGTTGACGCTGAGCAGGAGGCATCGCAGCATCGCGCGGCCCGATGATCGGGCGGGAGAATGTCAGATGCGCAAGCTGTTCGCCGTCGCCGCCACGCTGAGCCTGTTGGCAGGGGCTCCCGCGTTCGCCGCGCCGTGCAAGGACGCGAAAACCGGGAAGTTCATTAAGTGCCCGGCTAAGGCCGCCGCGAAGGCAGTCCGCTGCAAGGACGCGAAGGGCAAGTTCGCCAAGTGCGGTACACCTGGCGCCAAGCCAATGTGATGATGCGAGGGGAGCGGCACTTGACCAGCGCCGCTCCCACCTCGTTACTCTTTAGCGCCCGTGGCGGGCGTCACTGCCGATACCTTTAACGGTGCTTCGACAGCCGCGGGAGCAACCGGCGCAACGACCATCGGCGCTGGTGCACCGCCAGCGAAAGCGACAGGCACGTCTTCGTCAATGAAGCCGGTCACAGGCGCACCGAGCGGGATATTCGCGCTGGTCCCGGTCATGAAGAAACCTGCCACGGGAAGCACGGCGATCGCGCCGACCACGCCAACGGTGCCGGTCGTTCCCTTGTCGTCGAGCTGCCCAGTCATCCGGATCTGACGCCCATTCGCACGCACATAGAGGACGCGGGCGTTGATGCGGCCCGACTTGCCCCACATGCCCTTGTTGCGCACTTCGGTCACTTCGCCGGTTGCCGGGCTACCCGCCGGAATGACGGTGACGCCACTCACCTGCACAGGCTCGGCCACCTCAAGCTGAAACCGCTGCCCCACCTTCAGTTTCTTCCCGTTGGTGGTCAGCCCCTCGGCCATTTTAAGCGGGACCGACGTGCCTGCGCGCAGGACAGCCGCGTCAGGCGCACCGGCGACGATCGGCGTCGTGGCGGACTGCGCGAATGCAGGCGAGCTAAGAACCAGCGCTACAACGAGCGCACCGGCGGATACCTTCATTATTCTTCCCCGTTCGATTCGACTGCCCCCAGTCGAGGCATGGAAAGGACTGCGTCGGCGTTACCGCGTCAAGCCTTATTCGCT
>CAJYHD010000066.1 GCA_913773715.1 uncultured Sphingobium sp. | reverse complement strand
GGAATCGGCGTCGGCCTTCGCGCGCTCGCTCGTCGCTTGCCGCGTCCGCGCCGCCCGCTCTTGCGCCTCGCCCACGCCAGCCTGCACCGCCCCGGCGCGCAGACGGCTGCGCTCATCGTCGCGCTCGGCCTTGCGCTCACGCTGTTCGTCACGCTTGCGGGCATCCAGACCAGCCTCGACAGCGAAATCCGCAACGTCGTTCCGAAGAAGGCACCCGCACAATTCGTGCTGGATATCCCCGCCGGTGAGCAAGCCCGCTTTCGCAGCATCGTCGCTGAGCAGGCTCCTGATGCGCAGCTCAACATCGTTCCCGTCCTGCGCGGAACCATAACCGCGTTCGGTGATCAGAAGGTCGCCGATCTGAAGGATTTGCCGGACGGGGCGTGGTTCCTGCGCGGAGAGCGTGGTGTCACATATAGCGACGTCCTGCCCGAAGGCAGCGACCTGACCGCAGGTCGGTGGTGGCCGCGCGACTACAACGGGCCGCCGCTCGTCTCGCTCGATGCGGAGGCCGCGAAGGTCATGAATGTCGGCGTAGGCGACTCTTTGACCGTCAGCATATTGGGACGCGAGATCACCGCGCGCATCGCTTCGCTGCGCAAGGTCAACTGGGACACGATGGGCTTCAACTATGTGCTGGTCTTCTCGCCAGATACGCTGGCGTCGGCCCCACACAGCCTGTCGGCGACGATCACGATGGACGCCCGCTATGATGCCGCCATTACCCGCAGCCTGCTTGCCGCTTTCCCCGGCGTATCGTTGATCGCAGTCGGCGATGTCATCGAACAGGTCGGCACGATCCTGGGGCAGATGTCGAGTGCCATTCTCGCCGCCGCCTCCGTCGCCATTCTCGCCGGGATCGCCGTCCTGGTCGGCGCGATCGCCGCGTCGCGACAGGCCCGCAGCTACGACAGCGTGATCCTCAAGACGCTGGGAGCGACACGGGGCCAGATATTGACGGCGCAGGCAATCGAATATGGTCTCGTCGCTACCCTCCTCGCGATCGTGGCGCTGGGATTGGGCTCCGCCGCCGCCTGGTTCGTGGTCGTCAAGGTCTTCGAATTTCACTGGTCGCCGGATTGGGCTGTGGTGCTGGCAACCTTGCTCGGTGGCGCGCTTTTGACTTTGGGTATCGGGTTGGCGGGATCGATCCCCTTGATGTCCGTGAGGCCCGCAAGGGCGCTGCGGACTTTGTAAAATATGCACTGTCCATTATGTCATGCCAGCGCAGGCTGGCATCTCATGGTGCCAAGAGCAAAATAGCCTGAGACCGCAGCCTCCGCTGAGCAGTGAATCGGAACTGGCGGCCTTTTTACCACACCCGAAAGGCGAACTTCCCCTCGGCCTTTTTTCCATCCGCTCCGACCGCATGCCAGGTCAAATCATAGCTGCCGACCGGCAAGGCGCGTGGCAGCGTGGTGGCAAGCGTCTTGCCGTCTGACCCGACGCTGGTTGTAAAACCTTTGATCGGCATTGGCGGGTGATCAGCCATGCCGGGCATTCCGATCATGACCAGGTCGAAACCGCTCGCTGCCGCTTTGATCGGCTCGGAGAGGGCGAGGCTGATCTTAGTAGGCCGCGCAACGCTCTCGTCCTTTGCAGGCGTACTGTATACGAGGTGCGGCTGGGCATATGCGGTGCCGGAAAACGCAAGCGCGGCAATAGCGATCAGCGTACGGATCATCAAAACTTCTCCTTATTCGTCGATGCTGATACGCGTCGCGGCACCCTATCCCTCACGGTCACGGTCAGAATCGTGCGGAAGATGAGGGGAAACCAATCCCGCGCGCGTATGCAAGGTGAAGGATGGACACAAGCATGACGACCGACATCGACGCCTGTCTGGATCATTTGCGTTTGCAGCCTGCCGATCCGCGGCTGGCTGCGATGGATGCTTCCGTGATGGCAGCACTCGCCAAGCGGCGCGATCAGGCCGCCGCGCGGCGCACGCTCCTCTTCGCTGGACTGCTGGCGCTCGGGGTTGGCTGGGCAGGGGCTTTGGTTCCGACGGTCGATGCACAGGCCGCACCTGTCCAGATTGGCATGTCGGACCTCGCGCCATCGCGCCTGCTCGGCCAATGACGGCGCGGCGCTATCTGCTCGTCGCGCTCGTCGCCTTCGTAGCGGCATTCGCGGCGGTGTGGCTCGCTCGCGTCTGGCTTGCTCCCCCGCCACGGGTCGAAAGCGAGGTGCATGCGCTGCTGCACGAAAGACTGACGCTCGATGCCGATCAGGAGCGGCGCATCCAAACGCTCGAAACGGCTTTCGCCCAACGCCGGGAGGCGCTGGAAGCCGACATGCGTGCCGACAATCAACGCCTCGCTTCAGCGATCGAGGCCGAACATGGCTATGGCCCCCGCGTAGCCGAGGCGGTGGATCGATCGCACCAAGTCATGGGAGCGCTGCAAAAGGAAACGCTGCGCCACGTCTTCGCCATGCGCGGCGTCCTGCGTCCCGGTCAGGCGGCGCAGTTCGACGCGGTGATCGTCAAGGCTCTGACGCAGCCCGCCCAATAGGCGGCCCTTGACTGCGCTGCCCCCTGAAAACGACGACGCCGATCTCGTTGCACGCGCGCTTGCCGGGCGGCAGGACGCCTACGCCGACTTGATGACGCGGCATCGCGAGGCGATGTGGCGGCTGGCGCGCGCGCATGTGGGCGATGCGGATGAAGCGCTCGACATCGTACAGGAAGCCTTCGCCGCCGCCTTCTTCGCGCTTGCCCGCTACGACCGGTCTCGCCCGTTCCGCGCCTGGCTCGCGCGGATCACGCTCAACAAATGCCACGATTGGGCGCGACGGCGTGCGGTACGCCAGTTTTTCACCTTTGCTCGCCCGCTGGAAGATGCGGCGTATGTCCCGGACCCCTGTGCTACGCCCGAAGACCGCGTGGCATCCGGCAGGGAAATCGCGCGTATAGAAACTGCTATCGCCGCGCTCCCCTCAAATTTGAAGGATGTCCTCCTTCTTCGCACGATCGAGGGGATGAACGAAGCCGACACCGGGCAGACGCTGGGGCTGACGCGCAAGGCGGTCGAAACCCGTCTCCACCGCGCACGCAAGAAACTGGCGGAAATACTTGAGGGATAGGGGTGTCGCACGCGTATAGAGAGGCATGATTTCCCCTCCCGTTGCGCGCCGCACACTGCTTTCCGGCCTTTTGGGCGCAGGTGCATCCACTGCGATCCCTAGCTGGGCACGCAGCGGAACACCCGGTATGCCACACGTCCTTTCGGGACAAATTATCGAGCTTACCGTAACGGAAAAACATTTCTTCGCTGGAGGCCGCTCTTCTCACGCCATTGCGGTCAATGGCTCGACCCCAGCACCGCTCATTCGCTTGAAAGAGGGTGAAACTGTCCATTTCACTGTCCAAAATAAGTTGAGGGAAGACACGTCGATCCATTGGCACGGCCTGCTCGTTCCGTTCCAGATGGACGGCGTTCCCGGCATCAGTTTTCCCGGCATCCGCCCCGGCAACAGCTTCACCTATGGGTTCCCGATCCGTCAGTCCGGCACCTATTGGTATCATAGCGATTCGGGCATGCAGGAGGCTATGGGCCTCTATGGCCCCATCATCATCGAACCCGCCGGTCCCGACCCCGTCGCCTATGATCGCGAACATGTCATCCTGCTC
>CAJYHD010000065.1 GCA_913773715.1 uncultured Sphingobium sp. | reverse complement strand
GGCGCATGAAAATCTCGCCCTTGTCGATAAGCGCGCGGGCATAGGCCTCCTCGGCGAGATACTTATACAGCGGCATCGCGGACCGGACGATATGGGGATGTGCATAGGCTCATCATGGCACTGTTCCGCCGGCAGGGCTCAAAGCTTGACGAAGCGCGGCGCGAGGCCGGCAACCAGCTCGGCAGTGCAATCGCGGAAGCCGAACAGGCTCAATACGGGGCAGGAAAGCTCGGCGACAACCGAATGCCAGTCGGCGACGAGGACCGGGACCTCCCAGGTGCCTGCCGTCGTCCGCTGGTCGGCCTGCGCGCTGCGCCCGGGCGACCAATAGATACCGCCGAAATCGTCGATCTCTCGTCCGGCAAGACCGCGCCAACTGCACCGAAAGGCGACACGCTCGCCGCCGCAGCGCTCCGCCATCGTACGCGCGTGCGCAACCAGCTCGGCAGTCTCGCGGATGACGGTTTCCGGACTGAGCCAGCTTCCCGCGGGGCGGCCCTGCTCCTGGACGCTGCGCGGGCGGTCCTCGCGATAGGGACGCAGAATCGTCGCCCGTCCATCGGCGGCGTATCGCCAATAGTCGGGTAGGCTGGTGTAGAAATTGCCATCGCCGATGAGGTTGCTTTCGAGCACGTCGATACCCGTGCCATCGTCGTGCTCGGGATGGAGGGCGGCGGCGATTTCGGGCCGCGTGAACGGGTAGAACATGCTCCAGCCGGTAAACACCGTCTGGCGCACTTCCCGGTTGGCCTGCTCGAGCAGCGGCCGCAGCTCGCCTGGCGGAATAGCGACACCCGCTTCCGACAGCAGCATGTAGCTGAGCTGGCAATGGTTGGCCACGATGGGAACCGGCCAGCGGAGAGCCGCAGCACCCGCGACGATCCTACGCCAGCGTTCGGCGCTGGCATCATGCCAGGCCGAGAGGCGATCGGTCTCCGCCACAGACGGTCGTTCGGCGCGCGGCTGGACCGCGCGGCCGATATCAGCGAGCAGGCTATCGCGATCTGAAAGGACGCAGCGCCGGATCAGCGGCTGCCAGTCTTCCATGCCAAGGACCGCTTCGCTCTTCGGCCCGGGCTTGCGGATATAATAGGCCCCCGCGCGGATGCCTTGCGGCTGACCCTTGGCGTCGTGCGGGCCGTCAGCCTTCGCGCCGACAGGCACCGGTCCATGCGAAGGCACACGCACCACCGGAAAAACGGGCCCGGCACTCGATCGAACCAGTTCAACGTCACATTGGAAGGCGGGGGTAAGGTAGCGGGTAACGATCTTGCCGAACGTATCGCGGCTATAGGCGGAAAGCTCGGTCGGACGCTCCTCCGCGACGCTCTGGTCATCGCGGAAACCGAAAACGAGATAGCCACCGCCATGATTGGCGAGCGCGGCAATATGGCGCGCGAGCTTGGCCTGCGCGATCTTGTCAGCGAGGTCGATCCAGGTCTTCAGTTCGATGTCGAGCGTCTCGCGCGGATATTCGACGAGATCGGTGAGGTCGATGCGCCCGTCGCTGGTTTCCTGCTCTGCCATGATCGCATGTATCGGTGGCTTTGCTGGCAGCATCAAGCAACGCCGCCAATCCGGCGAGACGACCGATCCGATTTGGCGCTAGCGATTGCCACCGGCTGCGAAACGATGTCGGCGCACCTATATCAATGCTATGCCGATTGCCGCCGACGGTTCCGTTCATAACCAGGAAGGGCGCCTGCTTTACTGCAGCGCCGATCGCTTTGTCGCCCATGTCGGCGAGGGCGACCATTGCTTCATCTGCGACCGTACCGAGCGCGAGGTTGCATTCAACCGCGAGCATGTGTTGCCAAACTGGCTGCTCCACCAATTCGGCCTGCACGGGAAATCGGTGACGCTGCCCAATCGCGTGCTCCACGGCTACGGCACTTATCGGATTCCCTGCTGCGTCGACTGCAACATGCGGCTGAGCCAGCATTTCGAGACGCCGATCAGCGAGGCGTTGGCGCAGGGGTTCGCGGGCGTCCAGGCGCTGGTCGAGCGCGAAGGTCCCGAGCGCTTGTTCCACTGGATGGCGCTGATCTTCCTCAAGATGCGCCTCAAGGACCGGCGGCTCTACAAGCATCTCGATCGCCGGGATGGTGATGCACGGATTTCGGAGACGTACGATTGGAGGACCTTCCACCACATCCATTGCCTGATCCGCGCCCACTATAGCGGTGCCGCGATCGGCGATTATGTGCTGGGATCGGTGCTGATGATCCAGGTCGATCCCGACACGGGCGACGAGCCGTTCGATCTCGCCTCGGTCACCGATGGATTCACCCTCTACCTGCGCGCCGGCGACCTTGCGCTCTATGCGGTGTTCAACGATGCCCAAGCCTGTGTTGGCGCGATCGAGCCGGTGCTGGACTGCATCACGGACATGCTGAACCCGTTGCAGGCCCGCGAGCTGGCCGCCGAGTTGGCCGCGGCGAACATGCATCTCGGCAACCGCCCGACCTTCCACACGCTGATGTCGGACGAGGACGGCGCGGACCTGCGGATCGTCGCGCGCGTCCCCGCCGGGGGACCTGTCTTCGCCGACAAGGATCACGACCTGGTGGGGTTCGTGAAGCATTTCCTGCTCCAGCACGCGACCGTCAATGTCGAGGGCCGAACGCGCGAGGAAAGCCGCGAGCTGCTCCGCCAGAACAAGCTGTCCTTCCTGTTCGACAATAATGGCCGGTTCATTGCCGATGAGAAGGTTCCATCCAGCGACGCGGGCAGCTTGGTCGCCAAGACGGCAAGATTCGTAAAGCGAGATGCCGTCGGCCGCGAGGCTGTCCTGCCCGTTCCCGAGACAGACATGGACCGCCCCGAAGCGGGTGTCGGCCTCAACGGACCTGCGGCGGAGTCGCGCGGGTGAAATCAGGCAAGCGCGCGCAGGCGACGCACAAGCGGCAGCATTTCGTCCCCAAGTCCTATCTCGCTTCCTGGACCGATCCCGGAACGCCGTCGGGCCAGGAGCCTTATGTCCACCTTCTGACGAAGGACGGCTCGGGCTATCGCCGCAAGGCGCCGGCGAAGATCTTTCGCGAGACCAATCTCTACACGATCAAGATGGCCGGCGGGGTCCGCGACCTCACGCTCGAGCATGGCCTGAGCCAGCTCGAGGACAATTTCATGCGGGTCGTGCGCGAATTCATCGTGCCGCGGCGCCCGCTGCCGACGATACCCCGCTTGAAGCTGATGCTGTTCGTTGCGGCGCTGCATGCGCGCACGCTAAAGATGCGCGATCATCATAGCGCGCAGTGGAAGCGGCTGCTCGACATCGCCGAGCGCGGCGCGCCCGAGGATGGGCGTATCGAGTGGCGCGACGGCACCACCGACCCGGACGCGCCGAGCTATATTCACGTCGACGACATTCGCGAGTTGGTCGAGAATCCGATGCCGACGACTGTTCCCGCCGCGATCGACGCGGAGACGCCGCTGATGATGCAGATGCATGCCCGCATCCTGTGCATCGAGAGCGACACCGGCTTCATCACCTCGGACAGTCCCGTGGTCTGGATGAACGCCGAGAAGGAGCAGACGCAGGAGACGCGCTTCTGGGGACCGAGCTTCATCGACGAGGAGCTCGAGATCACGGTCCCGCTGACCCCCAACCACGCGCTGCTGCTGCGGCACGGCACGCCGGGGCTCGACTACGTCGAAGTCCCTGACAAGGCGATGCGGATGCTCAACGCGCGCACCCGCCATTATGCGAACCAGGAGACGGTATCGCGCCTCGGCTATTACGAGCCGCTGAGCCTGCAGGATCCCAGTCTGCGCATGTCGGTCAGCGGCGCCAGCTACGTGCGCTAGCCGGCATCCCGTCAGCGCGGTGCGTCGCCGAGGATGCCGGTGCGCCGGACGCAGGCCCACCACTCTTCGACCAGTGCGTTGAGCAGCTCAACCGGCGCCGGCACACCTGCCTTAGCCAGCGCCTCGCCGCATTGGACGATGTCGAAGATCGCGCAGTGCAGCACGATCATGATCGGCATGTGGGGATCGGGCGCGAGGACCAAGCCCTCAGGGCCTTGGTACAGCCCCAGCATGTTGATGCTGTAGAGATCGTAATGCGCGACCGAGCTCCCCTGCCGGTAGATGCTGTCATAGAAGCTCAGCAGCCCTTCGCAATCGACGCGGCTGCCGGTCAGCCCGGGCATCGCATCGCGGCCGCGTGCCATCTGGTCGATCGGCGTATTGCGCCAGTAGGCGAAGCGCTTGCGCAAGTCGGCCGGCACTTCGTCGAGCCCACCGTCGAGTTCGATCAGCGGGTCGATTCCGTTCTGGGCAAAGGCATGCTTCATGCGATTTCGCGCGAGATAGTAGTCGGCGATGTAGCGATACCATTCGCGATCGTCGGGCTGGCGCGCCCGCCCGGAGAAGCGGACGCACTGCTCATATCGATCGCGGCACAGCGAGAATGCAGGGTGGGTGAGCGCCCAGCTAGCGGCGAGGCGAAGGCCGGCGCTGGACGCCTCAGCGACATAGAGCATGCGGCGGGTCAGGTCCGTGAGCGGCCGCGAGGTCTCGGCCTCGGTAATGCTTTCGTGATAAAGTGAGAAGGCGCGGACGCTCAGCGCATGAAAGGCGTCGAACGCAGGGTTGGCTTTATAGTCGCCGAGATGCTCGAATGCGCGCATGACTGACCTTTAACATGATTGCGCCGCGACGGACGCGCGCGATCCGCCGCTCAGCTCAAACGCAACACGACTACGTCCCCAACGTCAGCTTTCAGTAGAAGCTGACATTGAGAGTTCTGGACAGGATCGGCAGCAAAGTCCCACATCACGTCGTTCCGCGTAGGCCTCTGCGGCGCCTCGCGGAACGATCAGTTCACATGAACGCATGGGCAAAGTTGGGAAGCGCAACAAGGCCGCGGAATGGCTAGAAATGGGTCCTCGCCGTCGCGAAATCGTCGAAGAGGATCGCTTGCAGTTTGGCGGATCGGCATGGCATCCCGAAGCTGGCCATTCCAATGACTCGG
>CAJYHD010000064.1 GCA_913773715.1 uncultured Sphingobium sp. | reverse complement strand
GCTGCTGCTATGCCGACAGCTGGTCCAACGTCCAGTTCCAGCGCATGGCGAACGTCAGCATGGAGCCCGGCAAGGCCAAGCAGAGCGTCGCCGACATGATCGCCGGCGTCGAGGATGGCATCTACATCATCGGCGACGGCAGCTTCTCGATCGACCAACAGCGCTATAACGCCCAGTTCGGCGGGCAGCTCTTCTACGAAATCAAGAACGGCAAGATCACCCAGCAGATCGAGGACGTCGCCTACCAGATCCGCACCCCGGAATTCTGGAACGCCTGCGCAGGCGTTTGCGACCAGAGCGACTATCGCCTCGGCGGCTCGTTCTTCGATGGCAAGGGGCAACCGGCGCAGGTGTCGGCGGTGTCGCATGGATCGTCCACCGCGCGCTTCAACGGCATCAACGTCATCAACACCGCGCGTTCGCTGGGTTAAGGGGAGAAAAGAACATGAGCATCCTTACCGAAGCACAGGCCAAGGACATCCTGACCAAGGTCGTCGCCATGTCGAAGGCCGACGAATGTACCGCGACGCTAACCGGCAAGATTCGCGGTAACGTCCGGTTCGCCCGCAACGACGTGTCGACCGCTGGCCTGACCGACGATATCGAACTCGCCGTCTGGGTCGCCTATGGCAAGAAGGTCGGCACCGCGACCATCAACCAGTTCGACGACGCCTCGCTGGAGCGCGTTGTGCGCCGCGCGGAGGAACTGGCGAAGCTTGCTCCCGATAACCCGGAGTTCGTCCCTGCGGTAGCCAAACAGGCCTACCGCACGACCCCTGCCTTCGCAGAATCCACTGCGGCGATTACGCCGGAATATCGCGCGCAGGTCGCCAAGACATCGATCGACGCCTGCAAGTCGCAGAACCTGGTCGCTGCGGGCTATCTGGAGGATGCGCAGGGCTTCACCGCCACGGCCAATAGCAAGGGCAATTTTGGCTACCAGCGCTCGACCATGCTGGATTATACCTGCACCGTGCGGACGCAGGACGGGCGCGGCTCCGGCTGGGTCGGCACCGACACACAGGATGCCAGCCGCTTCAAGGCGGACGCCGACATTCAGATCGCGATGCGCAAGGCATCGGCTTCATCCGAGGCCAAGGCGCTGGAGCCGGGCAAATATACCGTCATCCTGGAACCCATGGCCGCTGCGGGTCTCATCGGCTTCATGTTCTACTTCTTCGGCGCGCGCGAAGCGGACGAAGGGCGCAGCTTCCTGTCCAAGAAGGGCGGCGGCAACAAGCTGGGTGAACAGGTATTCGGTCCGCAGGTCAATTTCTATACCGACCCTTGGGACCCGGTCGCCGCCTGCGACCCATGGGACGAAGACATGCTCGCCCGCCAGCGGATGGACATGGTGAAGGGCGGCAAGGTCGTGAACCTCAACTACAGCCGCTATTGGGCGCAGAAGCAGGGCAAGCCCGCCGTCGGGCAGATGGGCAACATCCTGATGACGGGCGGCACCAAGTCGACCACCGACCTCGTCCGCTCGACCGAGCGCGGCGTGCTCGTCACCCGTACCTGGTATATTCGCATGGTCGATCCGCAGACCGTGCTGCTGACGGGCCTGACGCGTGACGGCACCTTCTATATCGAGAACGGGCAAATCAAATATCCGATCAAGAACTTCCGTTTCAACGAAAGCCCGGTCATCATGCTCAACAATGTCGAAGAACTGGGCAAACCCGTCCGCGTGCCGCCAGACGAGGTGTCGATGAACATCGTCGTGCCGCCCATGAAGCTGCGCGACTTCACTTTCACTTCGCTCTCCGACGCGGTGTGATGGCTAGCGAGTAAGCAGACATCGGCCGCCTATTGCCCCCTCCCGTCATTCCCGCGAAAGCGGGAATCCATCTCCAGACCTATCCTCATCCGATAGCTCCCGAGATGGATTCCCGCCTGCGTGGGAATGACGGGGTGGATGCCGGGCCGACCTAAGCATGACCCGCAACCAGTTTCTCCAACTCCTGACCGGCGGCCTCGCCAGCGCGATCCTCACCCGCGCACCCCTCGCTCGCGCCGCCGCCGGTTACGACTTTTACTTTACCCGGTTGCGCTACGACAGCGGCGATTGGGACGTCGATCAGCGCGCCCCGTCCAACATCATTACTTCGCTCATCGATTACACCACGCTCCGGGTCGATCCGAAGGAGCATGTCGTTGCCCTATCCGACCCGAAGATGTTGACCGCGCCTTTTTGCTACATGGCGGGCCACAAGCTGGTGGAGTTTTCGCCGGCCGAACGTCGTAACTTCGAGCGCTATGTGCGCAATGGCGGCTTCGTCATGGTAGACGATTGCAACCATGACATAGACGGTCTTTTCGCCAAGTCTTTCGAAGCGCAGATAGCAAAGATCTTCGGGCCGAAAGCACTCAAACAATTGCCAAAGACCCACGGCGTTTATCGCAGCTTCTTCAAGTTCGATGGCCCGCCCAACACGGGCCTGGAACTCAACGGCTGGGGCGACGACCTCGTCCACGAATATCTCAAGGGTATCGAGATCAACGGGCGGCTGGGCGTTCTCTACAGCAACAAGGATTATGGTTGCGAATGGGATTATGACTGGCGCAACAAGCGCTTCCTCGCCGAAGACAATACCAAATTCGCGGTCAATATCGTGATGTATGCGCTGTCGGTATGATGCCCGCTTTTCTAGCCTCACTCGACATCGTCATCTTCGCCCCTCCTTTCGTCATCCCCGCGAAGGCGGGGATCCATCTCCCAAGCCATCCCCATGCGCGAGTTAGGGGATGGATTCCCGCTTCCGCGGGAATGACGATGAATTTTCAGGATCGCTCTTGCCATGACCGAAATCACTGAAGCCGAAATCCAGTCGCGCCTCGCCCGCCTCACTGAACTGCGCGCCGCGATCGGCCATGCCATCGTCGGGCAGGCAGACGTCGTCGAACAACTGCTGATCGGCCTGCTCGCGGGCGGCCATTGCCTGCTCGAAGGGGTTCCCGGCCTTGGCAAGACGCTCCTCGTCCGCTCGCTCGGAGAAGCGCTGAAGCTCGACTTCCGTCGAGTCCAGTTCACCCCCGACCTCATGCCCAGCGACATCCTCGGCACCGAATTGCTGGAGGAGGATCATGGCACCGGCCACCGCTCCTTCCGTTTTCAGCAAGGCCCGGTCTTCACTAACCTGCTGCTCGCCGACGAACTTAACCGCACCCCGCCCAAGACGCAGGCCGCACTGCTCGAAGCGATGCAGGAAAAGACGGTCAGCTATGGCGGCGTCACCCATCAACTACCCTCACCCTTCTTCGTGCTAGCGACGCAAAACCCGCTCGAGCAGGCTGGCACGTATCCGCTGCCCGAAGCACAACTCGACCGCTTCCTCTTTCATATCCGTGTGAACTATCCGTCTGAAGCCGAAGAGAGGGCGATACTTTCCCAAACCACCGGCGCGGGCGGCAGTGCCGTCCCCAGCGTCATGGAAGGCGCAGAAATCCTCGCCCTGCAAAAACTCGTCAGATCTGTCCATTTCAGTGAATCTCTTCTCGAATGGGTCACCCGCCTCGTCCGTGCCAGCCGCCCCGGCGACGGCGCGCCCGACGACATCCGCAAATATGTTAAATGGGGTGCAGGCCCGCGCGCCGGACAGTCCCTGATCCTGACGGCCAAGGCTCGCGCCCTGCTGCACGGTCGTCTCTCCGCGACGCGCGAAGACATCGCCGCCCTCGCCGCACCCGTCATGCGCCACCGACTGCTCCTGTCCTTCGCCGCCGAAGCCGAAGCCCGCGCCGCCGATGACATCGTCGCCGCACTGCTCCGCGCCATACCGCTCGACTGACGTTCCAGATGGCCGACCTCATTCCCGCCGACGTACGCAGCCGCCTTCGTGGCCTGCGCCTCGTCACGCGCCGGGCGGTCGGCTCCCACGGCCTCGGCTTGCACGGCAGTCACAGTCGCGGCGCGGGTCTCGAATTCGCGCAGTATCGCGCCTATGAGCCGGGCGACGAATTGCGGCAAATCGACTGGAAACTCTACGCGCGCTCGGACAAATTCTTCGTGCGGGAAGCCGAACGCGAAAGCCCCGTCGCCGTCTGGATATTGATCGACGCCAGCGCCTCCATGGCGCAGGCCGACGCCACCCGCCCTGACCACAGCCGCCTCGATGCG
>CAJYHD010000063.1 GCA_913773715.1 uncultured Sphingobium sp. | reverse complement strand
GAGCGCAGCAGCGCCTTGGTGGGGATGCAACCCCAGTTGAGGCAGATGCCACCCAGATTTTCGCGCTCCACGATCGCGGTCTTGAGGCCCAGTTGTGCGGCCCGAATGGCGGCGACATAGCCGCCAGGCCCGGAACCCAGCACGATCAGATCGTAATTCTCAGCCATGGTCAGTCTTTCTTGCTTTCTTCCACGCGCATCGGCGGGACGGAACGGGGCTGACGATCCTCACCGATCGCCACGAAAGTGAAGGTCGCATGCGTCACGCGATAGGATCGGTCGTCATGCCGGGTGCGCCGCCATGCCTCGACATCGATCTTCATCGACGTGCGGCCAACGGACTTGAGGTTGGCGAACACCGATACCTCGTCGCCGACGACGACCGGGCGCAGGAAGGTCATACCCTCCACCGCGATCGTCACGGCACGTCCGTGACTGTAGCGCGCGGCAACCGAACCCGCCGCCGAGTCCATCAGGCTCATCAACCATCCCCCGAAGATATCTCCATAGGGATTGGTGTCGGCGGGCATGGCAATGACGCGGACCGCCGGGCTGTCCTCCGGCGGCTGTTCGTCGGGATGCGCCATCAGGCGAGCAGACCCATCGGGCTTTCCACCAACTCCTTGAACACTTTCATCAGGCGCGCGCCGTCCGCCCCGTCGATGGCGCGGTGGTCGAAGCTGCCGGTGGCCGACATGACGGTCGCGATCTGGACCGAATCCTCGACGATATAGGGGCGCTTCTCACCCGCGCCGATCGCCATGATCATGGCCTGGGGCGGATTGATGACGGCTTCGAACTGCTTGATGCCGAACATGCCCATGTTGGACAGCGACGCCGTGCCGCCCTGATATTCATCGGGCTTGAGCTTGCCGTCCTTGGCGCGTGCGGCCAGATCCTTCATCGCGTTGGAAATGGCGGCGACGCCCTTGCTGTTGGCGTCGGTGATGATGGGGGTGATGAGGCCGCCGGGGATCGACACCGCGACCGAGATGTCGGCCCGCTGGAACTGGAGCATCTGGTCACCGGCAAACTGCACGTTGCACTCCGGCACTTCCATCAGCGCGACACCCAGCGCCTTGATCAGCATGTCGTTGACCGACAGCTTGACGTTGCGGCTGGTGAGACCCGCGTTCAATTCGCCACGCAGCTTCAGCAGCTTGTCCAGCTGGATGTCCACCGTCAGGTAGATGTGCGGAACCTGCTGCTTGGATTCGGTCAGGCGGCGCGCGATCGTCTTGCGCATGCCGTTGAGTTTGATGACTTCGTGCGGAATGCCGAAATCTTGCGCGGCGGCAGGCGCAGCGGTCGGCGCGGAAGGCGCAGCGGGTGGAGCCGAAGCGGCAGGATGAGCGGCGGCGTCGGCAGGCGCAGCGACAGCGCCGGACTTGGCGCCTTCCAAATCGGCCTTCACCACGCGGCCATTCGGCCCCGAACCTGAGAGGCCAGCCAGATCGATGCCCTGCGCTTCGGCGAGACGACGCGCAAGCGGGCTGGCCTTCACGCGACCATCGCTCGATGCCTCGGCCTTGGCCGGAGCGGCAGCCTTGGGCGCAGGCGCAGCGTCCGCCTTTTCTGCCTTGGCCGGTGCGGCTTCGGCCTTTGGCACCTCCGCTTTTGCTTCGCCGCCTGATGCGGCAGCTTGCGCGACATCCTCGCCCTCTTCTGCGATGATCGCGATCACGGTGCCGACCTTGACGCTTTCGGTGCCCTCTGACACCAGGATCTTGGCAACGATTCCTTCATCGACGGCCTCGAACTCCATCGTCGCCTTGTCGGTTTCGATCTCCGCCAGCAGGTCGCCGGACGAAACGCTATCGCCCTCCTTGACCAGCCACTTCGCCAGCGTGCCTTCCTCCATCGTCGGGGAAAGGGCGGGCATCTGGATCGTCTTGCTCATGCGTTCGGGGCCTCTTCTTTACGTGGCGACAGCCATTGGGGAGCGGTTTTCACGCTTTCGCCGAAGTGGTCAAGCGACGGCTTGCGCGCCGGGCGATTATGCCCCACATTTCACCGCACTGGTTAGCCGGGACCCTGTTCCCGAACGTTCAGGCCTTACTCGTCCTACGGGAAGTTCCAACATGCGGACATATCTGGTTGTCGTGGACGAATCGCCGGAAGCGGAGACAGCCTTGCGCTTCGCCGCCCGCCGCGCGGCCAAGACGGGAGGCGCGGTGCGCATCCTCGCCCTCATCCCGCCCGCCGAATTCGTGCAATGGGGCGGCGTGCAGGCCACGATGGAGGACGAAGCGCTGCAACGCGCGGAAGCGCTGGTGACCAGCGCTGCGGGCACCCTGACCGATGAATCCGGCATCCGCCCCAGCATTACCGTGCGTCAGGGTGATGCCGTTGCCGTCGTGCGCAGCACGCTCGATGAAATGGACGATGTCGCCGCTCTCGTGCTGGGCGCGGCGGCCAGCGGCAATCCCGGCAAGCTCGTCACTCACTTCGCGGGCGCGGACGCTGGCAAGCTCCCCTGCCCGATCATGATCATTCCCGGTGGCCTGGATACGGCGGCAATCGACCGGCTGAGCTAGACCCAACCGCCGTCATCCCAGTGAAGGCTGGGATATCGTGGAATAGAGCGCTGCCCTTTATCTCCTGATACCCCAGCCTTCGCTGGGATGACGAGCTAGCGCTTATGCTTCCCTCGCTTGCCACCGATATGCCGG
>CAJYHD010000062.1 GCA_913773715.1 uncultured Sphingobium sp. | reverse complement strand
GACGGAGAAATGGGAAAGTGGCGAGCGTCCCAACGACCACGTTTTGGGAGAGCGCTGGCCCCCGGGTGCGGCCGAAATGAGCCAGGCGACGGTCAGCCGCGCCGTGGCCGATGAGACCCAATTGCGGCCGTTCAGCCCGTACCCCGCCAAACCACAAACCGGCCACTCGTTCATATTGAGCGAGTGTGAAGCTACGCGAGTTAGGACGGCATAAGGAGCTAGCCGGGAAGCGGCCCCGCCTCACGGTAGCTTTCGATCAGGGCGTCAAACACGGCGATGTCGGACCTGCTACGCGCGATGATCTGCGCGCCGGCGACGGCCGCATAAATCGCGAGTGCCCTTGCCCCCACGCTTTCCGGCCGTCCGATCCCCGCAGCAACGAGCAGTTTTGTCAACCACGCCACGTTGACGTCGGCGAAAGCCTGGACCTGCTTCAAGACCGGTCCAGGTAGCTCGTCACGCTCCGCCGCCATGAAGCTGCTGAGGCACATCCGGTTGTCGCGCTCCAGCGAGGCCCGAAAGATGCTGGGGTATCGTCTCAACGCCTCCATGGCGTCGTTCGCGTCGGCTGAGATCGCCGCAAGATCGCGGGCGATGTCCTCCTGATAGCGGCGCGCCACCGCCTCACCCAGCAGCGCCTTGTTGGCGAAGTAATAGTTGATGCTGGCCGCCTTGATGCCGACCGTCGCCGCGAGATCGCGAAAGTTGATGCCGCCATAGCCACGCGCCATCGCCGCCTCCCGCGCGGCCAGCAGGATCGCCTCCCGCGCATTCTCTCTCGTTGCTACCGCCATCGTCGCGCCTCCACCTGCCATATGGCAGGCAGGGGTTGACATGGCAAGATTTGGGCCGCAGATGATTACCTGTCATCTGACAGGCAGGTGATGTGATCGATGAACGCGAGACCCTCGATGGCCGATAAGCTGACGCTCTTCACCTCCCCCTCCGCCTTCCCCAACCCTCAGCGGCTGCGCATCTTCATGCATGAGAAGGGCATCGCGGATCGGTTCGCCGAGACAGTGTATGACATGTCGCCCGTAGGCGAGCAGCGAGGCTGGCGGCACCTGAAGATGAACCCGTGGGGTGAGACGCCGACGCTGGAGCTGGCGGACGGTTCGTTCCTCAGCGAGACGTCCGCCATCGCGCGCTACCTCGACGACAGCTTCGATGGCCGCAAGATCATGGGCGAGACGGCGCACGAGCGTGGCTTGGACCAGATGTGGGACAGCCGGGTCTGGGTCCACATCCTCTACCCGATCGTCACCGCCTTCCATGTCATGCATCAGGGTCTCGGTCCCAAGCTGGAACTGACGCACAATCCCGCATGGGGCGAGCATTCGCGCAAGGTGGCGCTGGCCCACGCGGCGCTGGTCGACCAGCATCTTGCCGATGGACGTGCATGGCTGCTCGGCGGGGACCAGCCTACCTTTGCCGACATCACGCTGGCCACCGCGATCGCGTTTTCCAAATACCCGGTGAACGCCACCCCGCTGGACGAGCGTTTCGAGCATATCGATGCGATCTGGCGGCGGTGGCAGGCCCGCCCGGCTTTCAGGGCCGCCTATGCCGATGGGCAGAGCGGTGTCCCGGAACTGGATGACCGCTCGTAGCATCCGCGTCATTCGTCTTCGCTAAGTACGTCCCAAGCAGGAGAGTTATCATGCTGTTTCACACCATGGTCGGATCGAACGACATCGAACGATCGAAGCGCTTCTACGACACGGTGCTCGGCACGCTCGGTGTCGGCGAACCGGCGCGCAATATCGCCGATAGCGGCCATACCCGGCTCATCTACAATAACGGCAACGGCACGAACTTCATCGTCAGCCAGCCTATCAACGACGAACCGGCGACCGTCGCGAACGGCAGCACCGTCGCCTTCTCGTGCGACTCTCCCGAGCAAGTGAAGCAGCTTCACGATGCCGCGGTGGCCAATGGCGGCACCTCAATCGAAGCCCCGCCCGGCCCGCGCGAGACCGCGTCAATGGGTACGATAGAGCTTGCCTATTTTCGCGACCCGGACGGCAATAAGCTTTGTGGGATCCATTTCCCCAAGTGATTATAGCCGTCGCATATCGGCTCTGAGGCGACGCCCGTCCCTGGCACGGACGGGCGGTAAATTTGGCCACGAAGATTTGCCGCAGACGATACTTTCTTGAACGACCCAATTGAGGCCACTCGGCGTAGTTTAACGGCTTTCCAAACGCAGTCGTTCGTTCAGGCGAATAGCCCACCTCGTCGACGTAATCGTGCTAGCGCATGACAGGGAGCCATTTAGCCGGCCGGCGCTGTTCGTCGGCCGGCCTTAAACGACGGTGTCTCAGCACATTCGACGCCATCTCCCGCCATGGCATTTCACCAATCCGCGCCAAGAGCTGGCAGTGTTTGCGCGAGAAAATCGATCCATGCCCGCGTCTTGGCGGCGGGGCGCCGCGTTGGATGCGTAATGGCATAGGCCCCGCCCAGCATCATGGGCGGCTCGTCCAGCTCAAGCTCGACAAGCTGCCCCGTGCGAAGCGCTTCCGCCGCAATAAAGCGTGGCCCATAGACCAGCCCCTGGCCTGCAATGGCAGCGCGAACCAGCGCCTCGCCGTTGTCGG
>CAJYHD010000061.1 GCA_913773715.1 uncultured Sphingobium sp. | reverse complement strand
CTGCCTTCGCAAGTACCTTGCGGATCGCGGTAACCGGGGCGGTCGTGAAAAGTTCGGGCTCCTGGGCGTGAGCGGCGGTCGCGACCAGCTCGGCGTGCTTGGCGATACCGCGCGCCTCCGCCACGCTCGCGCGGGTCAGGACTAGGGCCGCCGCACCATCCGAGATGGAGGCCGACGTCGCCGCCGTGATCGTGCCATCCGTTGCGAACGCGGGACGAAGGTCTGGCACCTTCTCAGGCTTCGCGTTGCCCGGCTGCTCGTCTCGACTGACCTCTACCGGCCCCTTTCTGGTCTGCACCGTGACGCTGACGATCTCATCGGCGAAGGCATCCGTGTCGATCGCGGCCTTCGCACGCGACAGGCTTTCGAGGGCGTAGCCATCCTGAGCTTCGCGCGTGAACTGATAGTCGCGTGCGGTATCCTCTGCGAACGCCCCCATCGGCTTACCAGGGGTGTAGGCGTCTTCGAGGCCGTCCATCATCATGGAGTCGATCACCTTATCGTGACCGATCCGCGCTCCGGAACGATGCTTCGCGAGCAGGAAGGGCGCATTGGTCATGCTCTCCATGCCTCCGGCGACCACGATGTCGACATTGCCGGACGCTAGGGCCTCGGCCGCCATGATGGTCGCCTGCATCCCGGAGCCGCACATCTTGTTGACGGTGGTCGCCTCGACCGACTTGGGCAGACCCGCCTTGATGGCAGCCTGCCGAGCCGGTGCCTGGCCAAGCCCCGCCGGAAGCACACAGCCCATGTAGATGCGCTCCACTGCCGTGCCGTCGACGGCCGAACGCTCGACGGCAGCGGCTACGGCGGTTGCGCCGAGCTCCACCGAGCTGACGCCGGAAAGCACGCCTTGGAAGCCGCCCATAGGGGTGCGGGCATAGCCTGCGATGATGATCGGATCGGTCATGCGTTCTTCCTCAAAGGCCTCGGGCGATCACCATCCGCTGCACGTCGGAGGTTCCCTCGTAGATCTGGCAGACGCGGACATCCCGATAGATCCGGGCCAATCCGAACTCCTCGAGGTATCCGTATCCGCCCAAAGTCTGGATAGCGCCCGACACGACCGCTTCCGCCGTCTCGGAGCTGAAGAGCTTCGCCATCGACGCCGCGTCGAGTGCCGGCTCCTTCGCATCCTTCAGCGCTGCCGCGTGAAGCACCAGCTGCTTGGCCGCCTCAAGGCGCGTGGCGAGATCTGCCAGGCGGAATCCGACCGCCTGGTGCTCGATGATTGGCTTGCCGAAGCTCCGCCGATCACGCGCATAGGCGACGGCGATGTCCAAGGCGGCCTGCGCCATTCCTATTGACTGCGCGGCGATACCGATTCGTCCGGCTTCGAGATTGGAGAGGGCGATCGAATAACCCCGGCCTTCGTCCCCAAGCAGCGCATCGTCCGATACGACACAGTCCTCGAAACGAATGCCGCACGTGTCTGACGCTGCCTGGCCGAGCTTGTGCTCCACCTTGTCCACGAAATAGCCGGGCGTGTCCGTGGGGACCAGGAATGCCGAAATCCCCTTCCTGCCCGCATCGGGATCGGTCACGGCGATCACCATCGCGACGGACGCGGTGCGGCCCGAGGTAATGAACTGCTTCGAACCGTCGATGCGCCAGCCGCCGCCGGTGCGGATCGCACGAGTCCGGATCGCCGCAGCATCGCTGCCGGCATCAGCTTCGGTCAGCGCAAATGCGCCAATGGCTTCACCCGAGATGAGCTTCGGCAGCCATCTCTCCTGCTGAGCAGGCGTGCCGTCCTTCAAGAGCCCCGAAACCATGATGGAGTTCTGGATCGACACGACGGTCGACAATGCACCGTCTGCCGCCGCAATCTCCATGAGCGCCAGCGCATAGGAGACGTAGTCGGCTTCCGATCCGCCGGCCGACGCGGGAGCCGTCATGCCCATCATTCCGAGTTGCCCAAGCTCCCGGAAGAGTTCCGGCGGGAAACCGCCAGCCTTCTCGAAGGCACCGCTCGACGGGCGGATACGCTCCTGTGCGAACTCACGCACCGCATCGCGAATGGCGACTTGGTCTTCGGTCAGGATCAATTCGGGCTCTCCTGTGGCCGCCGCTTCCGGGCCGCCTTGTCTTCTGGATAGCGGATAAGACCGATCTCGGCTTTGCCCGGCACTCGCGCGGCTTTTCACATTTCTTGCGCTCGGATTGCGGGGAGGGTCCGCGCTGTGGTTCCACCGCGCAAACAGAATAACGGAGAGGCCAGATGCACCCGGCCGAGCACGCGGTCCGCAGCCCGGAGAAGCCTGCGATCATTATGGCGGCGTCGGGCGAAACCGTGACGTTAGCGCAATTGAACGAGCGCGCCAACGCCAGCGCCTGGCAGCTGCGATCCCTGGGAATGCAACGCGGGGACGTCGTGGCCACCCTGTTCTCGAACTCTCCCGAAGTCTTCATCTTAGGCTGGGCCGCGCAGCGATCGGGCCTGTATCAGACCGCCATTTCCAACAAGCTGAGCGCGCGAGACGTCGCATACATCCTGCGCGACTCGGGTGCCAAGCTACTGGTAGTCTCGCCAGCATTTGCGGACCTGGCCAGGGCGGCGCTGATCGAGGCCCCGGACGTGCTGGCTTACCGGTGGACCGGTTCCGATGACGTTCTCGCAGACTGGTCAGCGGTTGCCGCCGAGCGGCCGAGCAGCCCCATCTCGGACGAGAGCGCCGGTTCGGACCTGCTGTACTCGTCGGGTACCACCGGCAGGCCGAAGGGGGTCATGCCGGCCCTTCCCACCGGCGCGATCGATGCCGAGACGCCCCTTACGCGCATGGGGAGCAGCCTCTATGGAATGAGCGGCGACGCGATCTATCTCTCCACGTCCCCGCTGTATCATGCAGCCCCGCTTCGTTGGGCGATGGCTGTCCAGCAGCTCGGAGGCACCGTGATCGTCATGGAGCGGTTCGATGCCGAAGAGGCCTTGCAGCTGATCCAGAAGTATCGCGTGACCCACGCGACCTTCGTCCCGACGCACTTCGTCCGCATGCTGAAGCTGCCGGAGGAGGTGCGATCCCGCTACGACCTATCCTCGTTGAGGGCGGTGGTTCATGCGGCCGCTCCATGCCCGGTACCCGTCAAGCGAGCGATGATCGAGTGGCTTGGGCCGATCGTGCACGAGTATTACTCCGGCACGGAGAGCTGCGGCATCACGGCACTGTCCAGCGCCGAATGGCTGGAAAAGCCAGGATCGGTGGGCAGGGCGGTGCTCGGCAATGTGCATATCGTCGATGACGCCGGGGTCGAGCTGCCAACGGGCCGAACAGGCAACGTCTTCTTCAGCGACGGTCCACAATTCCGCTATCTGAACGATCCCATGAAGACGGCGGAGGCTCACGATTTCCGGGGCTGGGCCACCTTGGGTGACATCGGTCATGTCGATGAGGACGGCTACCTGTTCCTCTCCGATCGTAAGAGCTTCATGATCATCTCCGGCGGCGTGAACATATATCCGCAGGAGATCGAGAATCTGCTGGTGACGCACCCTGCGGTCGCGGACGTCGCCGTCATCGGAATTCCTTGCGAAGAGATGGGCGAGATCGTGCTCGCTGTTGTCCAGCCTGCGCCCGGCGTCGCCGTAGGCAACGCGCTGGCGGAGGAACTGCGCGCCTTCGCACGTCGGGAGCTCGGCGGCGTTAAGACGCCCAAGCGCGTGGTGTTCCAGGCTGAACTGCCGCGCGAGCCGACGGGGAAGCTGTTCAAGCGGCTCCTCAAAGACCAGTACTGCCCCTGAAGACGCTGCCGCTCAGGGCGGTGAAGCGTTGCCGGGCTGGACGGCAGACCGCCTATCGACGCACGGTAAGCCACTCGGAAGGCGCAGCCCGGTCGCTCCTGGTTCTGTTCGCCGGATCGTCGGGATCCTCATGCCCGATGGCGACGCCACAGAACAGCATACGCTCGGCAGGGCATTCGAGAAACGCCTCCACCGTGCCGGCATACATCGCCCAAGCTTCCTGTGCGCATGAGCCGAGGCCGGCTTCGAGCGCGAGAAGCATCAAGGATTGCAGGTACATACCGAGGTCAGCCCATTGCGGTGGCCCCATCCGGCGATCGACGGTGATGAAGAACGCAGCAGGTGCGCCGAACAGCTGGAAGTTGCGGGCGAACCAAGCCCGGCGGCCGTCTTTGTCCTCACGAGGGATGCCAAGATGCCCGTATAGGAGCTCGCCCACCGCGCGACGGCGCTGGTCGTAGTGACCATCGAGGGCCGGTGGGTAGATCTGATAGCCGGGCGTCTCGGTCATGCCGTTCTCCAGCTTTGCCGACATGATGGCCTTCAATGCGGAGAGGGCATCCCCGCCGACGATATCGACATGCCACGGCTGGAGATTGCCACCGGTTGCGGCGCGGGCAGCGTTGACTGCAATGCGGTGGAGCGTCTCCTCGGGGACCGGCGTCGGCAGGAATGCTCGAACAGAGCGTCGTTCCCGTATCGCCTGGCTGACGAGCATTCGTTCGACTCCATCATCCGCTTCGCTTGAACGCGATAGCGTCGGTGACCGGTGATCAAGCTGCGGGACTAGGGCGAAACCATGGACTTGAGCGGCACCGTTTCGTCCATCAGAGCTTCGCGGGGAACCTGGCTCCCCTTCTGTACCAACGCTCGCCCCTGAACGAAGTCCTTCATGGCATTGACCGTATCGAGCGCGATGACCCGCCCGTCGCGCAAGTAGACGACCGTGAAGCTGCGGCTTTTCGGATCTCCCCTGACGACCAGATCGTCATGCCCCATCGAAAGCCCCACCGTCTGCAGCTTCAGATCGAATTGGTTGGACCAGAACCAGGGAACGGCGTCGTAGACGTCGTTCTTGCCGACGATTGCACGTGCCGCGATGACCGCTTGGTCGTTGGCGTTCTGTACCGACTCCAGCCGGATCATCGCTCCGCCGGCGTAACCATTGGCGTGGGCCGCACAGTCGCCGATCGCAAAGATGTCGGGGAGCGACGTCCGACATTGACCGTCCACGATCACGCCATTGTCGACGACAGCCCCAGCGTCCTGAAGCGGTTGAATTGACGGTGCGATTCCAATGCCGACGATGACAATGTCGGCTGCAAGCAGCCGACCATCTGTCAATCGGACGCCGGACACGGAGACGTCGCCTTCGATGCAGCCAACGGCGGCGTTGAGAAGCACCTCGACGCCATGTTCGCGATGCTCCCCCTCGTAGAAGCGGGAGAGCGGCTCGCCGGCCACTCGGGCCAGCACGCGATCCGCAGCTTCAACGACCGTGACCGTCTTGCCGAGCTTGGATAGACCGGCGGAAGCCTCAAGGCCGATGTACCCACCTCCGACCACCACGATAGACTTGGCTGCGGGCAATTCCTGAAGCAGACGATCGACGTCCTCACGGGATCGTACCGTATGCACACCGCGGAGATGATGACCGTCGCAGGTCAGGCGGCGTGCATCTCCGCCAGCGGCCCAGATGAGCATGCCGTAGCCGATCTGATCACCGTCGCCCGTGCATATTGCCTTCGCATGGGCATCGACGTGCTCGACCCGCCTGCCGAGCAGGAGATCCACGGAGCGTTCCT
>CAJYHD010000060.1 GCA_913773715.1 uncultured Sphingobium sp. | reverse complement strand
TTGCACACCTCCTCCGAAGGCAAGGTGCTGGAGGACCCGTGGGTCGAGACGCCGGACTACGTCTATTCGCGCACCGTCGATCCCGAGCAGGCACCGGATGCGCCCGACGCGCCGGAATATATCACCGTCGATTTCGAGCGCGGCGATGGCGTCGCGATCAACGGCGTCGGCATGTCGCCCGCAACGCTGCTCGAAACGCTCAACGACTATGGCCGCAAGCATGGCATCGGTCGTCTCGATCTGGTCGAAAATCGCTTCGTCGGCATGAAGTCGCGCGGCATGTACGAAACGCCGGGCGGCACCATCTATCACCTCGCGCATCGCGGGATCGAGCAGATCACGCTGGATCGCGGTGCCGCGCACCTGAAGGATGAACTCGCGCCCAAATATGCAGAGCTGATCTATAACGGTTTCTGGTTCTCGCCCGAGCGCGAGATGTTGCAGGCCGCGATCGATCACAGTCAGCACAAGGTGACAGGCACCGTTCGCCTGAAGCTTTACAAGGGCGGGGTCTATGTCGTTGGCCGCAAGTCGCCCTATTCGCTCTACAGCGAAAAGGTCGTTACGTTCGAGGATGATGCGGGCGCCTATGACCAGCGCGACGCGGCGGGCTTCATCAAATTGAATGCGCTGCGCCTGCGGTTGCTGGGCCGTCGCGACGCGGAATGACGCTGCGCCGCGCGATACAGTTTGCGACAAACTGTAGCGCGGCATGACAAAATTGCGGGACACATCCGCCTCATAAGGCTTTTCAAGGACGGCGCTGGGTCGTCCAATGGACAAGCCCAAGAGGAAGACAGATGCTTCGCAAATTCATGACCACGGTGGCGCTCGGGTCGCTGTTCGTAGGTGGCCTTGCCGCCACTCATCTCGCTTATGCGCAGCCGGGAGCCGATGGCGGTTCGCGTGAACGCGGCGGCTGGATGCAGAAAGTCGATACCAATGGCGACGGCAAGATCAGCCGCGCGGAAATGACCGCGTCGCTGGAGGCGCGCTTTGCCAAGATGGACGCCGATCGCGACGGCCAACTGACGCAGAAGGATTTCGACCTCAAGCGCCAGCAGCGGCTCGAAATGCGGTTCGCCGACATGGACACCGACCGCAACGGCCAGATCAGCAAGGCCGAGTTCATGGCCGCGCATCAGGCGCGGGCCGACAAACGCGCAGGCATGGGCGGTCCGGGAGGCCATAAATGGCGCGGTGGCCCACGCGGCGGTCGCGGCATGGGCGCCGAGATGCGCGACATCCGCAACGGCGGTATCGTAACCAAGGCGGACTTCATCGCCCAGGGTATGGCGCGGTTTGACCGGCTCGACACCAACAAGGATGGTTTCGTCACTGCCGACGAAATGAAGGCGGCGCGGCAGATGATGCGCGGTCAGGGCAGGGGCCAATGGCGTGGCCCGGCGGGTGACCGCGGCATGCCGCCTCCGCCGCCTGAGCAGAACTGAGGTCTAGACCTTACACCCGTCATTCCCGCTTTCGCAGAAATGACGGGTGAGGTTGTCAATACGCCTCACCCCTTCCCGTTTCTCCCCCCACATGACAGACAGGCAGTATGAGCGACCGTCCCCATCTGCTGCTCGTCGATGACGAGCGTTCGATCCGAGAGCCTCTGGCGCAATATCTTGGCCGCAACGGCTTTCGCGTCACGGCCGTCGACAGTGCGGCGGAAGCGCGGGTGCGACTGAACGCCAATGCGATCGATCTCGTGATCCTGGACATCATGATGCCGGGTGAGGACGGCCTTTCCCTGTGCCGCCATATCCGCGAAACCAGCGAAATCCCGGTGATCCTGCTGACCGCCAAGTCGGAGGAGACCGATCGCATCGTCGGGCTGGAGATGGGCGCGGACGATTATGTGCTGAAGCCCTTTTCCCCGCGCGAGTTGGTGGCGCGGATCAAGGTGATCTTTCGCCGTGTGGCAACCGGCGGCCAGCGCGTCACCGCGCCTGATGGGGCCACCTATGCCTTTGCCGGATGGCTGCTGAAGACCCAGGAGCGCACGCTCGTGGATGCGGAGGGTGTGTCGCTGCCGCTCTCGACCGCTGAATATAATCTGATGCTCGCCTTCGCCACCCGGCCCAATCAAGTGCTGAGCCGCGACCAGTTGCTCGACATCACGCAGGGGCGGGAGGCGAACGCCTTCGACCGCGCGATCGACAATCAGATCAGCCGCTTACGCAAGAAGATCGAGCCAGACCCCAAGGCGCCGACGCTCATCAAGACGGTGTGGGGCGGCGGCTATACGCTATCCGCCGACGTGCGGAAGCTGTGAAGCGGCTCCGCCTCTGGCCGCAGAGCCTCGTCGGCCAGATCATCCTTATGGTCGCATTGGGCTTGTTCGTGGCGCAGGCGATCAACTTTGCGCTGCTGCTGCGCGAGCGCAACCGCGCGCTGCTCACCGGCCAGACCGCGCCTGCGGTCTATCGCATCATCAATGCGCTCGACAGTCGCGCAGACCGGTTTAGCGGCAGGTCCAATCAACGCAACGAGGATGACCGGCCCGACCGGCGCAACATCCGTTTTGCCGAAACGGCACCTTCCTTAACGGGCAAGGCGCGTCCCGACATCGAAAAGCGCGCGACGGCGATGTTCGCCGATATCGGCGTCGATGTGCTGGCGGTGAAGGCGGTCGAAGACAGCCGCATGATGCCGCTGCGCCGCTGGGAACGCATCCGTATGCAGGCGACGGGCGAAGTGCCCAGCGAGCGGCGTGTGCGGCGGCTGACGCTGGCGGTGGAATATGAGAAAGGTCGCTGGGTGATCGCCCAGGCGCGCGCAGGCGCGGGGCCGCCGCGCTTTGGCGGATGGCTCGTCTGGCAGACGCTGATTCTCTACGCAACGGTGCTGTTGCCGCTGCTCTGGATCGGGCGGCGCATGGCACGCCCGATGCGGCAACTCACCGGCTCCGCGCAGCAGTTCGCACGCACGGGCGCGGCCGACGCAGTCGATGAAAGCGGGCCGGGCGACGTGCGCGAACTCACCATGGCCTTCAATGCCATGCGCGCGCGGATCGTCGCGATGCTGGACGAAAAGGACAGGATGCTGGGCGCGATCGGGCATGACCTGCGCACGCCGCTTGCCTCGCTTCGGGTCCGCGCCGAGTCGGTCGAGGATGAGGGCGAGCGCGCCCGCATGACTGAAACGATCGAGGAAATGAACCGGATGCTGGAAGACATCCTCTCGCTGGCGCGTGCGGGGCGCAGTACGCAGGCGGCGCAGAAGGTCGATCTTGCCGCGCTCGCGGATGCCGTGGTCGAAGATTATCTGGAGCTTGGATCGCCTGTCGAAATGGCGGAGAGCGACCGTGCCGTTGCCTTCGTTCGCCCGCAGCAGATCCGCCGGGCGTTGCGCAACCTCATCGAAAATGCGATCGTCTATGGCGAGCACGCACATGTGTCGGTTTGTCATGAGGGCGCAACGATCCGCATTGCAGTCGCCGACGACGGACCGGGAATTGCGGAAGATCGTATGGCTGAAATGCTCGAACCCTTCACGCGTCTGGAAGGATCGCGCAATCGTGAGACGGGGGGGGCGGGTCTGGGCCTTGCGCTCGTCCGCGCGATCATGGCCGAACATCAGGGGCAGTTGCGTCTCGCCAATCGGGCGGAAGGGGGATTGGAGGCGAGCCTAGTGCTGCCTGCCTGACGTTCGCCCCTCGGAACGATGATCGCAACGCCCCGTTTTCTGCTGCGGCGAGGAGACGTGTGTGAGCGACAAGGCATTGGAGAGCTGTGCCGTCATCTTTGGCGCGAATGGCGGGATAGGCCGCGCGTTGGTCGAGAGACTTCGTTGGTCCAGCCGTTATGCTCAAATTTACTCTGGCGCTCGGACGATGCGCGACGATTGGCCGCAGGACGTCACGCCTTTTTCGTTCGACCTCACAGATGAGGCCTCGATCAAGGCTGCCGCAGAAACACTAGACCGACCGCCCACAATGATTCTTGTCGCCACCGGGATGCTGCATAACGATGTAGAAGGCATCACGCCCGAAAAGAGCCTGCGCGCGATCGAGCCAGACGCAATGGCGCGGCTATTTGCGATCAATACGATCGGGCCTGCGCTCATCGCCAAGCATTTCCTGCCGCTTTTGCCCAAAGATCGCCGTGCCGTATTCGCCGTGCTGTCAGCGAAGGTCGGATCGATCGGCGACAATGGTCTCGGCGGCTGGCACAGCTACCGTGCGAGCAAGGCGGCGCTCAACATGCTGATTCGTAACTTCGCGATAGAAATGGCGCGATCTCATCCGCTAGCAGTGATCGCAGCGTTGCACCCCGGCACGGTGGACAGCAACCTGTCGCAGCCCTTTCAGCGCAACGTCCGGCCAGACTCGCTCTTTACGCCGGACCGCGCGGCGGAGCAGTTGTTGTCGGTCATCGATGGCTTGACCCCCGATGCGGCGGGCGGACTGTTCGCATGGGACGGTCGACGGCTTCCGTGGTAGAAGGGCAGCCCGATGGCCAAGATGCGCAACAAGGCGGACCTGCCGACCAAGATTTGCCCGGTGTGCCAGCGTCTCTTCACATGGCGCAAGAAATGGGCGCGCGACTGGGATCAGGTCGTCTATTGTTCCGATCGTTGCCGGAGCGGCAAATAGCTGGTTGCCGGAGCGGCAATTTTTTGCCGCCGGGATTTGCCGGGCAGGCTCATCGGCACGACCAGCCAACGCAGAGGCGAGCGCGATAGCGCTTCCCCGACCAATCGCGAGGACGAGACGAGCGCAATCGCAAGGATCGGGATGAAGGTCGAGCCGAGCATCGGATCAGCCGCATCGAAACGGAGATCGAGACCTGTAACTTTGAACAGCGCGCTCATCACAGCGATGCCGAAGATGTGAAAGATATAAACCGGCAACGTCATCTGCCCGACATGGGCGAAGAAGGCTGCGGTGATGCCATCCAGCCGCACCAGTCCAAAGACTTGGGCGCAACTGAAAAGGGCGACCGGCGCGGCAAGCAGCTTCATCGCCTTGGGATCGATTCCAGCCTTCATACAGAGACCGATCATCAACGCGTAAGTCCCGCATCCGATGACGGCGTAGCGAAGGTCGGCGGTTGCGATCATGTCCAGCCAGCGATCCCGCAGGTGAATGCCGACGAGGAACCAGATGAAATTAGACGTAACGGAGTCGATCATGGCTGGCGCTAGCGGGGGCAAGAACATGTCCTGCGTCGCATCGACGATCGGCGCGTAAGCCAGAGCCAATACCGCCGACGGAAGCAGCAGCAGGATGCTGGCGCGGCCGAGCCAGCGATGCGCGACCCAAGCGACCAGGTAGAAGACCGGCAACGCCCAGATATACCAGAATACGGTAGGCAGCAGCAGGCTTTCCAGATAGTCGTCAAGGGCAGGGGCTGCCATGCCGTTGCGCAGGGCGGGGTGCCATGTCCTGGCGAGGAACAGGCCGGTCCAGAAGATGTAGAGGAAGAACAAACCGGCAGTCTTGCAGAAGCTGGCGCTCAACGGCTTGTTGAGCGCCCTTACGGCAAGAAAGCCCGAGACGAAGAAGAAGAGCGGCATCCTGACGGGCGCGCTCATCATGCTGAAGACCGTCCAGAAGCGCGCGCCGTCGGCATCGACGCTGGCGGCATACCAGCTCGCAACATGCATCAGCACGACCAGCATGATCGAGCCGCCCTTGGCAACATCGATCCAGGCCATCCGGGCAGGGCGGGCGACTGCGCCGTCGCTCGCGATCATGATGGTCGGCAACGACGGGCGCGTTTGCGCGGCGCCCACTCTCATATGGGGCATGCATCCTCTCCCGAGGATGCCAAGCCCTTTATTGGTCCTGCGTCGATCCCCTGGTGAGAGGCTAGGATTTAGCCAATCGGCTATCCACGGCTCTTCCGGGCGAGAGAAAGGTCAGGTCGCCCAAGAGAGGTAAATCCTTGGGCGACGTTGATTTAATGCTTGCCCGGCTTGGACGAAGTGCCTGCCGCCGTGGGATTGACCAACTGGACGCCAGCGGGCAGATCGGTGCCGCCCATATCCAGCTGACGCGCCTGTTCCTTGGCAACGCGTGCGGGGTCGTCGCGCTCCTTGATCGCCTGCTTGGTTTCGTCGTCCAGCCCGCCATCCTGATCCATCGCGCCTGCACCTTGCGTCCATCCGAGGATGATTGAAATGCGCCGGTTGCGCGGATCATAGGGGTCCTTCGACAGATAGGGTTCCCGGTCCGCGACGCCTTCGATCCGGGCGAAGCGAGCATTGGGGATGCCCTTTTCGGCAAGCGCCTTGCGTGTCGCTTCAGCGCGAGACGATGAGAGCATCCAGTTGTTCATCGACCGGCCCGAGGCATAGGGCAAGCCATCGGTGTGGCCGCGCACGATCAGCGGATTGGGCATCGTGCCGATAACGCCGGCGACTTCGCCGATCAGCGCGCGGGCCTGCGGCACCAACTGGTCGGTGCCGCTTGCGAACATGGCGAAGTCCGATTCGTCGATCAGGTCGATGCGCAGGCCTTCGCGTGTTTCGGTGAAACGCACATTCTTGCGCAGCTTGTTCATGCCGCTCTTTGCCATGCGCGCTTCAAGCGCCTGCTTGATCGCCTCGAATTTCTGCCGATCGGCGGCGCGTGTCGCCTTGCCGCCCTGGTCCTTGGTGCCGCTCGCATCGCGCGGAATGGTGATGGCCAGGTTGCCCTGACCGCCGGTGGTCGGGTAATTCTCCTTGCTCATGAAGCTGTCGCCGCCGAACAGGCCGTTGGAGCCAGCGGAGCCAGCCTTCTGCTCCACCAGCGTCGGCGTGAAATAGTCGGCGAGACCCTTGCGCTGCTTTTCGGTCGTCGCGCCCAGTAGCCACATGAGCAGGAAGAAGGCCATCATCGCCGTGACGAAGTCGGCGTAGGCGACCTTCCACGCACCGCCATGGTGGCCGCCATGTCCTTCGACGATGATCTTCTTGACGATGATCGGCCTTGGTTCAGGCTCGTTCGCGCCGCGCTTCTTTTCCGCCATGACTTATTTGCCCCGCATGCCGTCGAACACTTCGGCGAAGCCGGGCTGGTTGGCGTGGGTCAGGCCAGACCGCGCGGCTTCGATAACCAGCGGCTGGGGATGACCGTGCAGCGATGCGACGATGATCTGTTTGACGACATGATAGATCGCCCCGTCCGCTTCGATCACCGCACGGCAGCGATTGGCGAAGGGATTGACCATGCCATAGGCGAGCAGAATGCCCAGGAACGTGCCGACCAGCGCCGAACCGATCATCGCGCCCAGAATGGCAGGCGGCTGATCGATCGACCCCATCGTCTTCACCACGCCCAGAACCGCCGCGACGATACCGAGCGCGGGGAGGGCGTCAGCCAGCCCTTGAAGATTGTCGGCGGGCTTGATCGCTTCATGGTGATGCGTCTTGAGCGCGTTATCCATCACCTCCTCGACCGCATGAGGATCGAGCGTTCCCGACGAGATGACAACGAGCCGCAGCGTGTCGCTGATCAGGTGGACGAGCGCCTTGTCCTTGATCAGCTTGGGATATTCGTTGAAGATCGTGGAGCTGGACGGATCTTCGATATGCGGTTCCAGCGCGACCGGGCCTTCAACCCGCAACACCTTCATGAGCTTGGAAACAAGGAAGATGCAGTCGAGAAAATCCTGCTTCTTGTATTTCGCGCCCTTGAACACCTTGGCCATGCCGCCGCCCAGCGCCTTCAGGTCCGCGCCGCTGTTGCCGATGACGAGTGCGCCTACGGCAGCACCGCCGATGATGAGCATTTCGTGCGGAAGCGCGTGCAACACCGGGCCAAGGTCGCCGCCGGTGAAGGCGAAGCCGCCGAACACCATGACGAGCAGGATGACAAGACCAATGGCAGCAAACATGGTGATCCCCGAAAATGCGCCCGCAGGCTCTGATCAAATGCGCCGAATCCTTGGCGCTCGGTCACAGGGTTAATACCGAATGGTTAGCATCCGATTTAGGATGGCAGGATTTTTGACGGCTTGGCCTCCCGAAAAGATCGCGCCCGCATCCATGGGAGGCGGGCACAACGCTGAAACCATCAATTCGACATGCCTTCATCAGCTGATGAGGTCGAACAGCGTCTTCTGATTGATGCGGGCAAAGGCGGACTGCGCGGCGTCCAGTTGAACAAGCTTGGCCTTCACATCGGAAATGACCTTGGCAAGATCTGCCGATTCGAGATCTTGTCTGCTTTCCTTCAGGTCGATGTCCACGTCCGTCAGGCGATCCGCTACATCTTCGAGACGCTTGGAGCGGACGCCCTGCTTCGCGATCTCGACCGTGATGTGAGTCTGCGCTGTCTTAACGCCGTCAAGCGACGAGGCCATGGTTGCATCGTTACCGCTCTGGATCGCCGCGATCGCGCCGTTCAGAATGTCATCGATCGACATTGGCGTACCATTGACGTTGATGCCTTCCGATACGTCCTGCTTGGTGCCGACGACGGCAAGGTTGAGGCCGCGGCTGATCGGAACAAGCACGGCCTGCGTGTCGTCGAACACGGGCGTGCCTTGGAAATCTTTCTTTTTAATCAGTTCGCCGATGGACGTACGGATCGTCTTCAACTCTTCGACCAGTGCGGAACTGCTGCTGCCCGTAAGCGTACCGTTGCGGGCGTTGGTCATGACTTCTTGCGCGCGTACGAGCAGACTGTTTACTTCGTCCAAATTGGCTTCGGCATTGCCGGACCGCGTTTTGCCATGGCTGATATTCGCCTGCCACGCCGCCTGCTGGGCCTGCGCGCGGCCAAGATCGGACACCTGCACCCAGGCAAGCGGATTGTCCGATGGCTTGTTGAGCGTGATGCCGGTCGAGATTGCGGTCTGACCGTCGACGATGCTCTGGGAAAGCGCCTGTTGCCGCCGCATTTCGGCGAGCATGACCTTGTTGGTGATACCGACCATGGTGAAATGCTCCTAGCGCGTCACATGATTTGGAGAATGGTGTCGATGGTCTGCTTGGCGATCTGGATCACCTTGGCGCTGCCCTGATAGGCTTGCTGGATGCGCAGCAGATCGGCCGCTTCCATATCGAGATCGACGCCGCTGACAGCTTCCCGCGCGGCGACGGCCTGATCGTCGCGGCTTTGTGCAGTGGTCTTTTCGGCTGCGACCGCCGCCAGCAGATTGCCGTGCGTGGCGATGATCGATGTCCAGTCCTGTTCGGAACTGCCGCTGCCGCGCAGCACGGATGACGCACGCAGCAGGTTGCCGTTGCCGACGCCGTCGGTACCCTTGACCGCAAGATCGGCAGGATCGCTGGTGAGCGCAGTGACGGTCGCGGCGGTTGTGCCGGACAGCAGCGGCGCGCCCGCCGTGCCCGCGTCGGTGAGGCCGCCAGCGTGCCATCCATTGACGGCGGTGACGAACTTGTTTGCCAGAGCGTCGAGGCTGGCCCGGCGATCGACTACGGTCGATGCCGCCGAAAATAGGCCACCCAGCGCACCATTGGACGGTGCAGCAACGGCCGTGCCGTCCGCCAGCGTCAGCGAAAGGCCGCCGCTCGCATTCGCTGTGACGGCAAGGTTCGTGGC